>CAIPUN010000162.1 GCA_903868245.1 uncultured Sphingomonadales bacterium
AGTCCAAGATGCCATTCGCACACTGATCCGCTGGTCAGGCGATAATCCGGAGCGCGAAGGTCTGCTCGACACGCCTGCACGCGTTGGTCGCGCTTGGCGCGAATATTGCGCTGGCTACGCCGAAAATCCTGCTGCCCATTTAGCGCGCACATTTCAGGAAGTTGGCGGTTATCATGAGCTGGTGTTACTTAAGGACATCCCCTTCCAGTCGCATTGTGAGCATCATATGGCGCCCATCATCGGCAAGGCGTCGATTGCCTATATGCCGACCGACAAGGTTGTCGGCATTTCGAAACTTGCGCGTGTCTTACACGGCTTTGCCCAGCGCCTTCAGGTACAGGAACGCCTGACAGCCGAAGTTGCGAACTGCATCTGGGAAAATCTAAAGCCAGAAGGCGTGGCGGTTGTGATTGAGGCCCAGCACGGTTGCATGACCGGACGCGGTGTGAAGGTGCATGGCGTTGGCATGGTGACATCAAAACTCATTGGCTGTTTCCTGGACGATCAATCGAGCCGCAAAGAAGTCATGAGCCTGATGGGCTATTGACCGTTCGATAAACGGTTTTCAACAATTGCTGGCAATTGCGAACTGACCTATGGTTGGGACATAGTCGCCAAATATGTTCAGGCCGGATAACAGCAATATGCCTTTTCACATTCCTTCATTTGATATGGATGCTTTCGTCCGTGCGACGCTGGCCGAAGATTTGGGCCCGACGGGCAGAGATGTTACGTCTGAAAGCGTCATTCCGGCAGATGTCCGTTTCGACGGCGTCATGGACAGCCGCGATGCCATAACCGTGGTTGGCCTGCCAATCGCAGTCGCATTTTTCCATGCGCTCGACCCGGCAATGGAGATAGAGTTAATGGTCGAGGAGGGCGCGCAAGTGCCCGCGGGTACGGACCTCATGCGCCTAAAGGGCCATGCACGTGCCATGCTCACGGCAGAGCGCTCGGCGCTGAATACTGTGCAACATCTATCAGGCATTGCGACAATGACACGCCAATATGTCGATGCCATTGCGGGAACAGGTTGCATCTTGTTGGACACACGCAAAACCATTCCTGGCCTTCGGCTGCTCGAAAAATACGCGACGCGCATGGGCGGGGCAACTAATCATCGCATGGGATTGTGGGACGCTGCCATGATCAAGGACAATCATGTCGCAGTTGCAGGCGGCGTAGCTGAAGCGGTCGCCCGTGCCAAAAAAGCAGGGGTTGAACGCATCATCCTTGAGCTGGACAACATCGCCCAGATCGAACCGGGCCTTGCCGCAGGGGCAAGTCATTTGCTGCTCGACAATATGGATGCCGATACGCTGCACGCGGCGGTAAAGCTTATCGCTGGCCGCGTGCCAACCGAGGCATCAGGCGGCGTGACCTTGGAAACGATCCGCGCCAAGGCGGAAACTGGCGTCACCTATATCTCGGTTGGCCGCCTGACCCAAAGCGCGCCGGCAGCGGATATCGGGCTGGATTTTGCGCAGGCTTAAGCTTTTAGCATTTTTAAGTGTCGTGGGAGTATTCCAACCTGCGCCGCTGATGGCGCAAGCATGGCAATGCCAGCCGCCGCGATTTCTTCCGCGTCCAGCCTTGGAATTGCCGCCGTCCAGCGAAATAAGGCGCACGGCAATAGACGGCTATGTGCTGGCGCTTAGTTGGAGCCCAGAATATTGCCGTGGGCGGATGCGCGATCCTGCGGCACGGTTCCAATGTTCGGGTGAAATTGGCGACTTTGGTTTTGTCTTACATGGGCTGTGGCCTGAGGCCAAAGGGACCAATTACCCGCAATATTGCCGCGCGGTTGGGGTTCTTCCCCGCAGGACAGTCACGGACAATATCTGCCTCAGCCCCTCCCCTCAATTGCAGCAGCATCAATGGGCAAAGCATGGCAGTTGCATGGCCAAAACGCCGGACGCCTATTTCGGGGCCGCGCGATTGCTGTTTAACGCGATTGAATTTCCCGATATGGCGCGACTGTCTCGCGAACCCGAACGCGGAACGCCTTTAACTGCGCAAGTGCTGGCTGAAAGATTTGCTGATCTGAACGATGGCCTATCCGCCGATGCCGTCGTGGTGAAGACCAATCGCAAAGGCTGGCTTCAAGAAATACGCATCTGCCTAGGTCGGGATTTCAAACCTCGACATTGTCCTAAATTTACGCGCCGCGCGCCGGACACCGCCCACATCAAAATCTGGCGCGGGTGTTAGCCTTCAATAATCCGCGTCGCGGGATGATGTTTGTCGAGATGTTTTTTGATAATCCGCAAATTCTTGCTGTTCGAACGCCAAACAAGGTCGAACGCGTCGCCGACAAAGGGGATTGCGCCGATGGCGGTATCCACAGCGACGTTGGCGGACATGCGGATAAGTTGCCATTTCGACATGCCCAAATTGCGCGCTTCCCACACCATGTATGCGCCCATAAAAGTAGTCACGAGATCACCCAACACGGGCACAAGGCCAATCACGCTATCCAGACCCAAGGGAATTTTCGTGCCCGGAATGACAAAGGCCCGCTCCAATATTTTCTCAAGCGCTTCCACACGGGCGCGTACGGCGTTCGGGTCATTACCCATTCCCGGCAAACCCTTGGTAATATGTGCAAATTGTTCCTGCGAAATCGGCACTGCGGCTACTCCTTTGTGCCTATGTCGGGTCACGCCCGAGATATTGCAACAGGTGCCATCCTCTACCATTGGTGAAATGCCCCAAAAGGCCTGGCCGGACGATCGACCAGCGCAAAGGATTTGCAATGGGGATGAAAGCAGCGCTGGCCTGCAATTCGGCCTCTGCCTCACCTAATAATTGCGCGCGGATAGCGCTATCGGTTGTTCGGCGCGCTTCAGCCACAATCTCATCCGCCCGGGGGCTACAAATTGTGGAAAATTTGCAAGACAGCTGATCCAGATACCATGCCGGACTTGATTGTTGGGCGGTGCGGTCAACAAGCAGCAAGTCATGCGGCCGGTCCACAGTCACACGCTCAATATCAATGCCGACTGTTGCAAGATCCACCCGCAAGCGTGCAAAGAAAATCCGGGCACCGTAACCACGCGGCAAAGCGACGCGTAGCGGCCGAAGTGCGCCATTGGCATTTTCCCAATTGGTAACCGTAGCCCGTGCCATCGCTCTGCGTTCTTCCATCGATGGCACTGACCATGCCGGCCGCTTTATGTCCGCGCGATTTGGCAAGCTTTCGGGAACTAAGGTAACCGTTTCCTGCCACGCCACAATGTCAAACGCCGTCAGTAATTTGGGGCGATCAATAGCCATGGCAATAGCCGTTCGATTGGCCGTGTTAGACAAAAATGAACCGCCATTGACCACGTGCAAACCGAATAATCCCGGAACCGCGTCAAACCGGATTTGATCAGCCCGTATGTTTGCCGCATCGAGCAACGGAAAGCTGTCAAACCGACCGCCTTCGACAAGATCACTTTGTCCAAGTGTATAACGGGCAATCGCCGTGGACGCCTTACCACGCCACAATGTTACCATCGCATTGCCCAGGAACTGCGCGCCGTCGTCATCGGTTTCATTGCGCCGTAACTGCATTACCTGTCCAAATTTTTTGGCCTGCATCGGGCCCGATCCTGCGCCTTTGCTGAGCAACCCGAACTCGGGCAAGGCCAGCAATTCCAAAAGATAGGGCATCGGGGCCTGTAGCCTGATTTCCACTACCTTGCCCGTCATGGCAACAACTTGGTCAATGACACCCAGCTCAGCACCAAAGCGTCCCTTGCGCAATTCCCGGATGCGGGCCGTCAAAAGACGTGCAACTTCTCTTGATTCGACCTCACGGCCGTCATTCCACCGCCCTTTATTGAGGCGGAAGATATAGCTCATGCCGTCGTCAGTAACGATCCAGCGATTGGCGAGACCGGGCGCAACCCGTCCCTTTTCATCGAAGGTGACCAACCCTTGCGCTGTTGCCGCGCGCAGATAAGCCGACGCCAACGGCAGCGGCGTTGCCGATACATTCAGAGGCCTAGGACGATCTTCGATAACGTCAACGCGGACGCGTTCATTGTCGACGCCCTCGGAGCATCCGGCAAGTGTTGCGGACAACAGCAAAAGCAAAATCGACAGCGACCGGATCATGCCGCTACCATAAGCCCTAAGTCCTGACGCACAATCCAAGATTCAACGGTCAGAGCATGTGAACAATAATATCTCGTTGGGCGCGGGCGGTAATTGCGCCAATATGGTCTTGTTCATATTTTCGATGTTGGTCAGTTGCGCTGGGTCCGCGGTGCACGTTTTGACGTCGTAAAGTTTCCGTGCCGCACGCGCGGATTGCATGACGTCATTACCCGGCAGGTATCGTTCAATACGGTATATATCGGTTTCCGGCGCGTAGCTGATAACCGAAATCTGAGCATCATTATTGGGTACAAAGCTGCGTATCCAACGGCCACCGCTTTCGACATATTGCGTACGTCCGTTTACGCATCCATCAGGCTGCCATGTAAATTCGACGTCGGCTGTGTCGGACATAGTGACGCGGCTACGGTGGGGCTGCAAAACGCATATTTTCGCTTTCGGTTCGGCAGCAACGGCACCCTTTTGGGCAACGGCATCGTCTGGCATATCGGCCGTCAATGCAGCCCGGACCCGAGCATCGACTTCATCGAACGAGGGGCGGGCCGCAAAAACTCCCACTGCCATGACAAAAAGAACGGCACCGGCGGCGGTTGCGGCCTTAAATCGATCCCTCTGTTCACGTTCGGAAAACTGCCACGCAGCACCCCCTGCAACGGCACTTAGCACCAAGAGTAGCCCGGCCAGTGCCAGGTGGTTTTCCCGTTCGCCAATGACGGCATGTTCGGCGTCGCTGCGCACTTTGCCTTCACGGCTGCGCTGCAGTTCGGCGGCAACACGCGCCTCTTGCTCTATCTTGGCGCGGGTTGATGCCTCCAGCTCCGCCTCAGCGCGCGTCAGTTCGGCGACGGATCGGCAATCACCCCGCACAGCGCGGAACTCTACACCACGATTGGCAAGAAATGCCGCCAATTCGCGCGCAGAAATGGCAAAATAAAATTCGGCGCCACCATCTGTGGCAACTGATCCAAAACTGTTGATACCCAGCACCCGTCCACAGGCATCGACAATCGGCCCGCCGCTGTTGCCCGGTGCAATGGGTGCCGTATGCAAAAGCGATTCTACCGACTTCGATGTCCGTCCGGATGAGACCGTTCCGCGCGTTTTGACGGGTTGCTGCGGTCGTAGCACATCTGTTTCGTTCTGCTCCAAGGCGACATCAACGCTAGCGGGATAACCAATGGCAAAGACGTCCGCGCCATCCTCTGGCGTTCCTGCGAAAATACTTGCAGGAACAAGCGCACCAGAGGTCAACTGCAGCAAGGCAAGGTCTTTTCTCGGCAGGCTCGCAGTGACTCTGGCGCGATAGCTTTGTGTGCCGTCTGAGGGTACGATGACGATCTGCACACTATTATCAAAACTCGCCATTTCGACGACATGGGCATTGGTAATAATTTTATCGCGCGCGATAGCCACGCCGGAACCGATGCTGACGATGCTCTGCTGTCCTTCGGCGGAACTATACACGATGACTCGCACCACACTACGTGATGCGGCACTGATATCACTTGCATCGGCACCTGCGGGGGCAACCAGTAACGGGGACAGAAACAGGCACAAAGCTGCAAAAAATCGCATGAATCTAGTCATGGCTGACAAACCCGAACATCAGCGCGGCTCCGGCGCGGAACGTTCTGCAGATGGGACAGGCTGAATATTGGCGCCATCGCGGTCAAGCTTGATTTCCAACGGAACGCCATTGACATCTGTGTTTACAGTGACGCCCTGCCCCTGATCCACGCGTATTTCCGAATTACCAATATCTATTGGCAATTCTTGCAAATCCAGCAGATCAAGTGGCTCAATCGGACCTTCCGGATCTGGTGTCTGCGGGGTTTTTGGTCGGTTAACTGGTGCGGCGTTGCGGATAGACTGCGACATGAAATCGCGCCAGATCCGCGCGGGCAAGCCGCCGCCATTAATGCCCTGTAGCGGACTATTGTCGTCATTGCCGATCCACACGCCAACGACCAAATTGCCTGCAAAGCCGACAAATAAGGCATCGCGATTATCCTGACTGGTACCGGTTTTTCCATAAGCAGGTATCGAGAGCCGCGCAGCGCGCCCCGTGCCTTGCTTCACCGACGCACCCAGTAAATCCAGCAACATTCCGTGCATACGCCCGCTAAAAGAACGCGGCCCGGAGAACAACCACTCAATCCAGCCTTGTTCCTCTTGCTTAAAAGCATGCGGCTCAACAGGCCATTGGTTACCCGCCACGCCCGCATAAGCCGCGGTCAATTCCAACAAGGTGACGCCGGAACTGCCAAGCGCGAGGCTCTGGTCCAAAGTAAGCGGGCTACGGATACCCAAGTCTTGTGCAGCTTGCTCCACCTCTTTGCCGTCTACTTTTTGGTACAACCGCACGGCAGCGACGTTGCTCGATTGGGCAAAGGCTTGCTCCAATGTGATATCGCCCCGGTAGCGCAATCCGGAGTTTTTCGGGCGGTAACTGCCTTCATTAATGGGGGTATCGGCAATCATCGACTGCGGCGTCATGCCGGAACGAAGGGCCGCCAAATAGACAAACAGCTTGAAGGTCGACCCGGGCTGCCTTTTGGCCTGTGTTACACGGTTAAACGCCGACTGTTTGTAGCTTTTGCCGCCAACCATGGCGACAACCTCACCATTAGGGCGCATCGCGACCAACGCGATTTGGGCGTTACCGACGCCCGCGCGGGCGACAACTTTGCGAGCGATATTCTGCAAGCGGGCGTCGAGGGTCGTGGTTATCCGCACGTCGGCATATCCGCTTTCGGTAAGTAACCGCGCCTGTGGAATGGCCCAATCGGCGAAATATGTACCCGTCGGCAATGTCTCACGCACACGCACGTCCAGTCGCGCGACGGGGGTCGCATCCGCTTTGGCTTGGGTAATGGCCTTATTGGCCACCATGGCCCTGAGAACGAGCCCGGCGCGCTTTGCGGCACGTTCGGGGTTCTTGGTCGGGGCCAGACGTGACGGCGCTTGCACAAGGCCCGCCAGCATGGCGGATTGGCTCAACGTTAAACGCTCCGGCTGGCGATAGAAATAATGCAGCGATGCGGCGCGCAAGCCGTAGACATTGTCACCAAAATAGACGTTCGACAGATAACGGCCAAGGATTTCATCTTTCGTAAGCCGTCCCTCAAGCCAGAAGGCGATGAGCATTTCACGCGCCTTGCGGGTAAGGCTGCGTTCGGGCGTTAAAAAGGTAAATTTGGCAAGCTGCTGAGTAATCGTGCTTCCGCCTTGGGTAATACCGCTACCAAAAGCGTTCGACCAAGCGGCGCGCGCGAGTCCGCGCGGATCAATACCCCAATGTGAATAAAAACGGCGGTCCTCGATCGACAAAAAAGCCTGCACAACATGCGGGGGCAATTTGGTGACGTCGACGGGCCGATCGACGATGGCCCCGTTGCGCGCGATCGGTGTGCCATCGGAAGCCAGCAATGTAATCCGCGGCGGTGCAATCGGCTGCAGCGATTTTGACAAGGGCGCAGTGACAGCCAGCCAAAGCAATAGAAGCACGAACATCGCGATCAGCCCCGCGATCGCTCGTCCGAACCACCACCAGCGCGTTTTGCCTAAAAAGAGGCGCTTAGCTTTGCCCGGAGCAACATCATTCACTGATTGCGGATCGTCGGGAAAGCGCGGCGCATATTTATCATCGAGAGCGGCAAGCCGACTGTCGATATCACTATTTTTAGCAGAAGAAGATCGCCAGAAAAGCATCGCGTGGCTGTATTATATCGATATAACGGTGAAGGCGAGTAGATATTTGATGCGCCTCGTCATCGCCCGATCAAGCCCGACCGAGATCGCCCTTACCGATGGTTCCACGCGCCATCTCCAACATCCGGTCGAGGCTCTTTTTTGCGC
The DNA here is from genome assembly GCA_903868245.1 of uncultured Sphingomonadales bacterium. Classification (GTDB taxonomy): domain Bacteria; phylum Pseudomonadota; class Alphaproteobacteria; order Sphingomonadales; family Sphingomonadaceae; genus Sphingorhabdus_B. The sequence goes on from CAIPUN010000162.1 coordinate 7,966, forward strand.
CCAAGCGCACTGTTTCATCAAGCGCGATCTGCGGCGTCAAATCGCGCAAAGCGAGATAAAGTTTCTCCATCGTATTCAGCGCCATATAAGGGCAAATATTGCACGCGCAGTTACCGTCTGCACCCGGTGCGCCGATAAATGTCTTGCTTGGCTCCGCCTTTTCCATCTGATGGATGATGTGCGGCTCAGTCGCGACGATCAGGGTATCCCCCTCCATCTTCTGCGCATATTGCAAGATACCACTGGTACTGCCGACATAATCCGAATGGTCGATAATATGCGGGGGACATTCCGGGTGGGCGGCAACGGGAACGCCGGGATATTGGGCCTTAAGCTTCAAAAGTTCAGTTTCCGAAAATGCCTCATGCACAATGCATACGCCGGGCCACAACAACATTTCGCGGTTGAACTTGCGGGAAAGATAGCCGCCCAAATGCCGGTCAGGTCCAAAGATTATTTTCTGCTCTGGCGGAATTTGGCTCAGGATCGTTTCAGCGCTGCTACTGGTTACGATGATATCCGACAGCGCCTTCACTTCGGCCGAACAGTTGATATAGGTCAGCGCAATATGGTCAGGATGGGCCGCACGAAACGCCTTGAACTTACCGGGCGGGCACGCGTCTTCCAAGGAACAGCCCGCGGCCATGTCCGGTAGTATGACGGTTTTCTGCGGACTTAAAATCTTTGCTGTTTCCGCCATGAATTTCACGCCGCAAAAGGCGATGACGTCGGCATCGGTCTCTGCCGCACGCTTGCTCAACTCAAGGCTATCGCCCACAAAGTCCGCCAAATCCTGAATCTCGGGCTTTTGATAATAATGCGCGAGAATGACGGCGTTCCGTTCTTTTTTCAGCCGTTTGATTTCTGCGAGAAGATCAAGGCCTTGCAAGTTTTCGCGGGGCGTTGGGGCGTTCATGCGATTATACCTTTGCCATGCCGAACCTGTTCCGGCAGCTGAATTGAAGGCCTATGTGGTCGATTTGGGCTCGTGAAACAAGGCTAGCTTCAGGCTCGTATCGGTTTTTTGCCTATTGGGCACAAGACCTGATCATGCCGTTTGTGGACTTCACGCTTCCATTACCAGATGCCAACCATCACCTTGCGCCGCCACACGGCCCTGATTTTGCAAATCGATAAGATGGGCAAGGACCGAACGACCTGCGGCGCCAATAAGGCGTGGGTCTAAACCTTTATACATCGCGGCCACCATATTGGGAATGTGTCCCTCGCCGCCCTCCAGCAATGTCACAATTTGGCGTTCGCGTTGCCGGCGGTGGCCAATCATCCCGCGCACAAGCTGGCGCGGATTTGTAACCGCTGGACCATGCGCCGGGTAATAAATGCTGTCGTCGCGCGCATATAATTTTTGCAAGCTCGCAAGATAATCGCTCATATCACCATCGGGTGGACTGACAACGCTAGTCGACCATTTCATCACATGGTCGCCGGTGAACAATGCGCCGCTTTCCCGCAAAGCGAAGCAGAGATGGTTACTGGTGTGCCCCGGCGTCGCGACAGCCTCTAGCGTCCAACCATCGCCTGAAATGGTCTCTGCGTCCTCTAGAACACGATCTGGACAGTAATCGGGGTCAAAAGCACTGTCGGCGCGCGGGCCATCATCGCGCAGCACCAATGGCGCACAGCCAATGATCGGCGCCCCCGTAACAGCTTTTAATGGCGCGGCGGCGGGCGAATGGTCGCGATGGGTATGTGTGCACAGGATCGCGGTGACTTTTGCATCGCCCACTGCGCGCAAGATTGCCTCCACATGGCCCTCGCCACGAATGTCTGCGGGATCACCCATGCTTTGCCCGCTGCCCACGGGGCCTGGGTCGATAATGGCAACGTCGGTCTTATTGCCGACAATCCAAGTCTGTGTGCCCGTATAGGTATAGGGCGAAGCATTAGGCGCTAGAACGCGCCGGACAAGCGGTTCATGCTGCTGTATCTCGCCTGCGTTGATTGTGTCGGGCCATTTCATTCCCGCGATATGGCGCATAAAGGACAAAAGAAAAAGGGGCGGCCCATAAAAACCGCCCCGTCAGAACCGAAATGGGGAGCTCGGGGTTCTGTAATAGTTTTCTGGTCAGTTATCCTTGTCGGTTTGCGCCTCAAGCTTGCGGATCTCTTGGTCCAGCTTCTCCATCACATCTTTGCGCACAGCTTTGGGCATGTCTTTTTCCGAAGCAATCTCATTGCGTGCCTCGCGCAAGCCCTTTATCGCCTCAATCCGCGCAATCTTTGCCTGCCCCTTGCCGCACATCACAAGGCGCACGCGCGCCTTTTTCGTACCATCAGAGCCTTCGACATCGGTGGTGACGGGTTGTGTGGCGGCAGCGCAGTTTTCGGTCATTTCTTGAATATCAATCTCAGGTATATCGGCGGCGGCTTTTATGATGATCCGCTTGGGCTCAACCATTCCGCGCGCGCCGTCGACCAAAGCTGCATCGGCCGCTTTGCCAGATGTTTCGGCCTCATTGACCATTTTTTCAACTTCATCCTCAGTCAGCTTCTTGTCCGTCCGGAATATGAAGACCTTACCGTCACGTTCGACCTTGGTAACATCTTCGCTGCCGCCGTCATGGCCGACGATATCGACGGATTTACCGTCACGCTTTATCTTAATAATCCGAACATCACGCTTGATAGCTTCGGGTTTGCCCTCGGCAACAGCTTCATCCTGCGCAACCACGGCGGGCACGACCGTTGCCGTCAGTGGCAAGATAACAGCGGCGGCGGCCAAGACGCCAACTTTGCCAAACAAGCGACGTTTTGTGCTGGCGTTCTTCATATTCAATCTCCTCAATCGTTCGATGATAGTTTTTGGTGAATTTAGTGCGGTCGCAAATATCGGCACGCCGTCAAACGCCGTACGCGCCAATGCCCGTCCATAAATAGCGCGTTCCTCGGCGCATTTACCTGCCAAGACGCGCGCGTCGCACGCCGCTTCTTGGTCGACGCGAAAGGCGTTCCAGCTCAACCACGCGACTGGGTTGAACCAAGACAGGCATAATATCATGAACGCCGCCAGATTGACGAACAGGTCGCCCGAACGGTGATGTGCCATTTCGTGGGCAATGGCGAGTTCGCGCTCCACTAATGAGTAATTTTTGCTAAAATCCTGCGGCACGGCAATATAACGTTTGAAAAGGCCGAAAGCGAGCGGCCCGGCCACCTGATCCGAGGCAACAACTCTGACGCCGTTAATATTTGTGATTTCGGTCGCCTCAGACAAAAGCTCGTCGCGCATAGAGGCGTAGCGGATCATCTGTATGATGAAAATCAACGCTGCGCCGCCAAGCCATAATGTCACACCAAGCACAGCATAATCGACCGATGGCGCCGCGACCATTTGGTTGGTTGCGGAGGCCGTATTTCCCGGCGCGGATATAGCCGCGAGGATTGCGTCCCGCACATTGTCCTGCAGCGCTGTCCCGCTCTCCAGTTCGAATGCGGGCGCACCATCCAGCGAGGGCATCAAAACGCGGGCAGCCGGTATACACCAAAGTGCATATGCAACGCTTGGACCAAAATACCGCGCCACAGGTCGCCGCACGAGCAAAACCATGAGCATCAAGGTGCTGGTCACCATAAATGTATCGAGCAGCCATGCGCCCATGAAATCCATGCTCATGATTTCATCTCCCGCAACAGTCTTTCTATTTCGGATATATCAGCAGCACTTAGATTTTCCTGCTCGGCCAGATGCGCGAACAATGGCATGAACTTACCGCCAAAAAGGCGGTCCATGAGCCGTTTCGATTCATGCGCGACATAATCCTCACGACCAATAAGCGGTGAGTATAAAAAACGGCGGCCATCGGCACGATGTTCGACCGCGGCCTTGCTGAGCAGTCGTGAAAGCAAGGTTTTGACGGTGGGTAGCGACCATGCACGGTCATCCGGCAACCGCGCAGCTACGTCCGTCGCCGTCAGCGGTGCGCGTTCCCACAATATTTCCATGATCGTTAATTCCGCGTCGCTGATGCGTTCTGATGACATGATATATTCTCCGACTACATCTGTAATCGATTCGATTACAGATGTAAACGTCATTGGTCACCACGCGAGGGATATTCGTCGAACTGGGTTACCGATCATTTCGGGGCCGCCATTTTAGTGATTTGCGACATAATCGATAAAAAAGGGCCGGAATCCGATGTGGATTCCAGCCCTTTCATGTGCTTTTTCAGGCGGAATTAAAAGCGGAAGCGTACGCTCGCACCCATGTAACGATCTGCATCACGTGGGATATGCAGACGCTGGCCAGCGCTGGTGTTCAGCAGCACATAGCTTTCGTCTGTAATATTGCGCATGATGAACGTCAGACGCCAATTGTCTTCGGCGTCCGAATAACCAACACTCGCATTCCACAGGCCATAGCTGTCGATTGGACCGCTTTGACCCAGATCAGAAAACTGCTTACCAACATGGTTGAAGCTTGTCCGCAGATAGACCTTGTAATCCGTGCCCGAGATATTGAAGGGTGTTTCATAGGCCGCGCCAATGTTCCAGCTCCACGCTGGGGCCAGAGGCAGTTTCGTGCCGTTGCGAGCATCCGGTGCATTGGTCAGAGGGTTCGCGTTGAACTTGCGAACCTTGGCATCGGCATAAGCAACGCTTCCGAACAGGTCGAGGCCGTCAACAGGGTTTGCAACTGCATCCAGTTCAAAACCCGTGCTGCGCACTTGGCCTGCATTGGTCAAGTTAGTAACAACTGCACCATTCAACAGCACGAAGTTGTTTGCTTGGAATCCATCATAGGTCACTTGGAATACCGACGCATTCAATTGAATACGGTTGTCGGCAAACTGGCTCTTAATACCAGCTTCAAACGAATCTGATGTTTCTTCATCAATCGGCACCGCATTGACGGGCGCAGTATGGTTGAAGAAGACATTAAACGCTGGGCCCTTATAGCCACGCGTGTAGCTGCCATAAACCATCACATCGTCAGTTGGCTTCACAGTAAGCATGCCTTGCCGGAGAAATTACTGTTGCTTGACGATCCGCTCGACAGCGCCGTACCGTTACCGCCGGATGCAACTGTGCCGCCAGCAGGCGAACCCGAGATACCGGCACCCGTTGCTGCTACTCCATTGGTGCGGTTTACGCCAGGCGCGCGATTGTGGGTGTAATCGATGGAGTCATGCGTCCAGCGCATACCAACGGTTACTCCGATGCGGTCGGTGAAATCATAAGTTGCCTGACCGAAAACAGCATAATTTTCGATATCAACTAAGCTGTTTGATGTGGCAGTTGGGAACAATGTATTGACCGTATCTGTAAGGTTACAGGGACGAGCACCCGTGCGCGCATCAACAGGCGAAGTTGATGTCGCGCAAGTGATAACGTCACGCGTGAAGTCCTGCGCATTTTCGGATTTCCAGTAAAATGTCCCGACCTGATATTTGAACGCCTTGCTTTGGTCTGAGGCCAAACGCACTTCAAGCGAACTCTGGTTGGTTTCGACAAGACCACGGTCATGCAATTGTGGTGTGCCAACAACAGCACGAGGCAAGAAATCGCCTTCACGAATTTCTGTATTGTTCCAGTTACGATACCCATAAATCGCACTCAACGTGTGATCCGAAAATACGTCGAAATCGGCATTCACTGTGACACCCACCTGACGATCCAGCGACTCTGTCACCAGATTATGGTTCACGAAGCGCTGATCTTCACCGCGGGCTACACCCTGTGGCAAGTTCAACTCTGCATCCAGCGCCGAACCACGCGAAACGCCAGTAACTTCGCCGCAGCAGTCATCATCCGCTTCATAATAATCGGCGATGATCTTGACCCGGGTAGGACCATTGTCAAAGTCGAGCAATCCGCGGAACCCGATATGCTCGTAACCGTTGATCTTGTTTTTGTTACCACCAAAAATGTTGGTGATGTTTCCGTCATAGGTGCCGTAAAAAGCGTTTGCGCGGAAAGTCAGATTTTCTGCGACTGGACCGGAAATAGTCGCACGGCCACGATATTCGCCGCCTTCAAAACCCTCTGCCGTAACTTCACCCTGAAGCGTATCGGTACCGCCCTTCGAAACAACATTGACAAGGCCAGCCGACGCGTTCTTGCCGAACAAGGTACCTTGCGGCCCGCGCAATACTTCGAGGCGCTCGATTTCTACCAGATCAGCAAATGCTTGCCCCGAGCGGCTCAGCACAACACCGTCAACAACGGTCGAAACACTTGGCTCTGCTGCGATTGAGAACGAAATCGTTCCAACGCCGCGCAAAACAATAGCCGAGTTCGCATTGGTTGTACCCTTACGGAATGTTACCGATGGAACCAACTGGCTCAAATTTTCAAGGCTGGTAGTGCCTGCTGCCGTAAGCGTGTCACCGGAAACGGCAGTAATGGCAATTGGCACATCCTGCAAATTTTCTTCTACCTTCTGCGCGGTAACGACAATTTCTTCGACCTGCGCAAACGCAGGTGCAGAAATACCGAGCGCCATAACACTGCTACCTAGCAGTGCCGCGCGAACAAGTTTCGACTTATTAAATGTGGATTTACGCATCTTGTGCCTCCCTAAATTCACCGCCCGTTTGTAAAAATTCCGCAGACCATAAGGCCTAAGGGAACGTCGTGGGTCAGCTTCACTTCGTTGATAACGGGGTTGATGTAACCAAACCGCCTTGTTATGTCTAGCGGTGTCATATAGCGACATTATTTAACGTGGGACTGTTGCAATACTGCCATAGTGTCAGGTTCGAAACCGCGAGAGGGTCAAACGTTGCCATTTAATGTCATCATGCAATCAGACGGCTTTGACCTGCTGCGCGATGATCACTGTATGCTTTCATATCGCGCGGATGCGCCTGTTATCAGCATTGGCATTGGCGCGCCCGATTTAGAAATGGTTCGTGGCAATTTTCGTATCGACGACATCGTTGAAACTCGGCTGGCGCTAGATTGCTACACTGAAGAAAGTGGCGTTATCCGGCTATGGAATGCTCAGCGTCCTGACATTGTCGCAACCTTGGTGCTTGAGGAACAGGCGCGGCAATCCATCCTCAAATTCCGCTGCAATGATCCAGCCTTCAACCGGCTTTGGATAGATATGCAGTGTGCAGCGTCCGAAGCCTTTTGGGGCGGCGGGGAGCAAATGTCCTATTTGCGGTTGAACGGGCGCCGTTTTCCGTTCTGGACTTCGGAGCCTGGGGTTGGCCGCGATAAGTCGACTGCGCTTACGCAGACCATGGATGCCGATGGCTTGGCGGGCGGGGATTATTGGACGACCAATTATCCGCAACCGACATGGGTGAGCAGTGCGCGTTATGCGGTACACCTCGAAACAGCCGCTTACTCCGTGCTTAATCTTACAGAAGCGGGCCGGGTTGGCGTCGAATGTTGGTCGGCGAATGTCGATTTGGAGCTGTTCGATGCGGCTACTTTGCCTGATCTGGTAACGAAGCTATCCGACCGATTTGGCCGTCAGCCCGCATTGCCCGACTGGGCCATTTCCGGCGCTATAGTTGGCCTTAAAGATGGCACAGACACATTTGACCGCTTTGAGGCTATTGCGGCCTCTGGCGCGGCCATTACCGGGCTATGGTGTGAGGATTGGGTTGGCATCCGCCAAACTAGTTTTGGCAAACGCTTGTTCTGGGACTGGAAATGGAACGCAGCGCGCTACCCAGACCTTCCTGCGCACATCGCTGCGCTGGCCAAACGCGGCATTCGCTTTTTGGGCTATGTGAACCCCTATTTGGCGGTGGACGGCGCGCTCTATCAAGAAGCATTGGCCCAAAATTATCTCGCATTGCGGCAAGACAGCGACACAGCCTATGCCGTCGATTTCGGCGAATTTGATGCAGGCGTCGTGGATTTCACCAATCCCGAAGCCGCCAACTGGTTTGCAGACCGCATAATCGGCCAAGAAATGCTCGATTTCGGGCTATCAGGGTGGATGGCCGATTTTGGCGAATATTTACCAACTGATGTGCGCTTGTTCGACGGCTCCGACCCCATGGAGGCGCATAATCGCTGGCCCGTCCTTTGGGCAAAGGTGAACGCGGATGCGATCGCATCACGCGGAAAAACGCATGACGCGACCTTCTTCATGCGCGCAGGCTTTTCCGGCGTTCAGGCGCATTGCCCCTTATTGTGGGCGGGCGACCAATGTGTCGATTTCACACGGCATGACGGCATTAACACGGTGATAACCGCGGCCTTGTCATCGGGCCTTTTGGGCAACGCCTATCATCATAGCGACTTAGGCGGATATACCAGCCTGCATGGCGTAGTGCGGACGGCAGAACTCATGCACCGCTGGATCGACCTTGCCGCCTTTGCCCCCGTGATGCGCAGCCATGAGGGCAACCGCCCGACGGACAATTTGCAACTCGACAGCAGCCCCGAAATCCTCACCCACTTTGCGCGGATGAGCCAAGTCCATGCGCAGCTTGCGCCGTATGTCCGTGCGCTTTGCGACGAAGCGGCGGCGACTGGCCTACCACTGCAAAGGCCGATGTTCCTGCATTATGACACCCCTGCATTTTATGACATACAGGACCAATATCTCTATGGTGCCGACATGATCGTCGCACCAGTCGTTGCGGAAGGCCAAGATAGCCGCCCGGTGGTGATACCCGATGGTGACTGGGTCCATATGTGGTCTGGCAAAACCTATGGCAAAGGCACGCACGACATCGCCGCGCCGAACGGCCAACCACCCGTATTCACCCGCGTCGACAGCACATATGCGGACCTATTCGCGTCCATCCGCTCGGCCTTTGCTGCATGAACTCACGCGCTAACATACGCGATGTCGCAAAGCTGGCAGGCGTGTCGGTGAAAACCGTCAGCCGCGTGCTCAACGATCATCCTTATGTAAGCGCTGCCACCAAGAGCAAAGTGGACGCTGCCATGGCAGAGCTTGGCTTTAGTCCAAGCATCGCAGCGCGCATATTGGCAGGCACCAAATCCGGGCAGATTGCCCTCATCTACGACAATCACAGCCCTTATTATATGCACCAAATCATGCAAGGATGCTGGGACCGTTGCCATCAAGAGGGCATGCGCTTAATCGCCCAGCCCGTGGATGTTGCTGACCCGGACGTAGGGGAACAGGTACGCGGCATGGTGCGGCAAACGCATGTGGATGGGGCGATACTCTCCTCCCCCGTCACCGATTGCGTGCCTGTGCTCAACGCGCTTGAGGCGCTCAACATTCCCTTTGTGCGCATCTCGCCAGGCACCAATCATGCGCTGACCAGTTCCGTCTTTATGGACGACATGCAGGCCGCGGACGACATGACGACCAAGCTCATCAACATCGGGCATCGGCGGATTGGCTTTATCAAGGGCCACCCAAATCATAAGGCGAGTAGTGAACGACAAGCAGGTTACGAGCGCGCCTTGGGACGCGTCGGCATATCGGTTGATTCCGACCTGATTGCCGAGGGACGGTTTGATTTCGAAAGCGGCGTATCGGCCACCGAACAGTTCTTGGCGCTTAAGCATCCACCCACTGCGATTTTCGCATCGAATGATGACATGGCGTCGGGCGTTCTCGCCGTGGCGCATCGGCGCGGCATTCAAATCCCACAGCAGCTGTCGGTTACGGGCTTTGACGACACCACGCTGGCCCGTGTTGTCTGGCCGCCCCTGACCACTGTACGCCAGCCCGTCCGCGACCTCGCATCAACCGCCGCCGACCTGTTGTTTGGCGAAGGCGGGATTGAGCATCGTCGCCTGCCCCACGAACTTATCAGCCGCGAATCCGTGGCTCCACCCTATTTCCCTTCACCAAAAAAGAGCAAAAAATCATGACACTTCCCTTCCCTCCGCACACGCGCCCATTGGGCAAAAGTGGTATCGAAATTTCGTCTTTGGCATGGGGCATGTGGCGCTTTGCCGGGTTAGAACTGTCTGCCGCTAGAGCCGCCATTGATGCCGCGTTTGCCGCCGGCATCACGCTGTTCGACACCGCAGATATTTA
>CAIPUN010000163.1 GCA_903868245.1 uncultured Sphingomonadales bacterium
GGCAAGGAAGCGCGTGCGCAAATGCTCAGCCGTATCAATCGCCTGCCCGACTTGCTTGTGGCTGCTATTGGCGGTGGTTCGAACGCGATTGGCCTGTTCCATCCATTCTTGGATGACAAGGATGTTGCGATGCTCGGCATTGAAGCGGCAGGTCATGGTCTTGAGAAAGAACATGCCGCAAGTCTTGCCGGCGGTCGCCCCGGCGTATTGCATGGCAATAAGACATATCTTTTGCAGGATGATGACGGCCAAATTGCCGAGGCGCATTCGATTTCGGCTGGTCTGGATTATCCCGGCATTGGTCCGGAGCATAGCTGGCTTAAGGAAATTGGCCGTGTGCGCTATGACAGCGTGACAGACACCGAGGCGCTTGCCGCGTTTCAGCTGCTTTGCCGCACCGAAGGCATCATCCCCGCGCTGGAACCAGCCCACGCCATTGCCGCCGTGGAACGCGAAGCGAAGAAGATGGAGCGCGACCAGATCATCCTCGCCAACCTGTGTGGACGTGGGGATAAGGATATCTTCACCGTTGCCGAGGCTTTGGGGACGACGATATGAAAACCGCTATACTCGTCATCCCGAACTTGTTTCGGGATAAAACGATGTCGTCGCATGTTATCCTGAAACAAGTTCAGGATGACCAAAGGGAGGCAGAATGACCCGCCTCTCCGCCGCCTTTTCCAAACCCCACCCTGCCCTCGTCGCTTTTATCACTGCGGGCGATGGCAACACGGCTGCTAATCTAGACTCACTCGTCGCGGGTGGTGCGGATGTCATTGAACTCGGCATGCCATTCACGGACCCGATGGCCGACGGCCCTGCTATTCAAGAGGCGAATATCCGCAGCTTGAATGCTGGCACCACGACGGCGGATATCTTCGCCCTCGCCGCTGCTTTTCGCAAACGCCATCCCGACACGCCACTTGTCCTGATGGGCTATGCCAACCCGATGACAATTCGCGGTGGTGACTGGTTTGCGTCCGAATGCAACAAGGCAGGCGTCGACGGCGTCATCTGCGTCGATATTCCACCCGAAGAAGACCCGGAGCTTGGCCCTGCTTTGCGCAACGCAGGCATTGACCTTATCCGCTTGGCGACACCCACAACAGACGCGGCGCGCTTACCCACGGTCCTAAGTGGCGCGTCGGGTTTCTTATATTATGTCAGCGTCGCTGGTATCACCGGCCTACAAGTCGCCGCACAGACGAGCATTGATGACGCTGTTGCACGCCTTAAGGCACATACCGATCTACCTATCGCAGTCGGCTTTGGCATCCGCACCCCCGAACAAGCTGCCAATATCGCGCGCGTTGCCGATGGCGTTGTCGTTGGTTCTGCCATTGTTGAAATAGTTGCCCAGCATGGCGCGAACGCCGCTGGTCCTGTCCGCGATTATGTCGCATCCTTAAAGCAAGCCATTGTTGCCGCCAGAAAGGTCTGAACATGAATTGGGTCACCCGCGTCCGTAACGCCATTCCCTTCATAGCCAAGCGCGAGACCGCCGAAACGCTTTGGCACAAATGCAAGGGTTGCGAGGCGATGATTTTCCTGCGCGAATTTGAGGAAAATCAGTCCGTCTGCCCCAAATGCGATCATCATGGACGCATTGGCCCTGCTGCTCGCTTTGATGCTTTATTCGACAATGGGAGCTATGAGATTCTCAAACCGCCGGTCGTGGGCGAAGACCCGTTGAAGTTCAGAGACACAAAAAAATATGTCGACCGGATCAAGGCCGCACGTCTTGCCACGGGCGAAAAGGACGCCATGAAAACCGCACGCGGCGATATCAACGGACAAACCGTCGTCGTCAGCGTACAGGATTTCGCCTTTATGGGGGGGTCCATGGGCATGGCAGTTGGCGAAGCCTTCATCGATGCGGTAAAGGCCGCAATCCGGGCGAAATGTCCTTATGTTATCTTCACCGCAGCGGGCGGCGCGCGTATGCAAGAGGGCATATTAAGCCTGATGCAAATGCCGCGTTCGACGGTTGCCATCCAGATGCTGCATGATGCCGGATTGCCCTACATCGTTGTGCTGACTGACCCGACCACGGGAGGCGTAACCGCGTCTTATGCGATGTTAGGCGATGTACAGATTGCCGAACCTGGTGCGCTCATCGGCTTTGCCGGGCAGCGCGTGATTGAACAGACGATCCGCGAAAAACTACCCGAAGGTTTCCAGCGCGCAGAATATTTGTTGGAGCATGGCATGATCGACATGGTCACCCACCGCCACGACTTACGCGGTGTGTTGTCGCAGCTCATCGGCTATCTCGCGCCGGAGAAGAAGGCAGCTTGATTGAATGGATTGTAATACTACCCCGCCGTCACCCTGAACTTGTTTCAGGGTCTATTTCTAAGCATGGGCCGCCGGTTTTGCCGCGCAATGGACCCTGAAACAAGTTCAGGGTGACGGATTGTTTTTCGGAAGCTATTTGGCACTACATGCCTGATCACGCTACATCCACTGACCCTGCCGTTCAGGCGCAACTTGACCGACTGACCATGCTGTCGCCTGGCAAGGATGTTTTGGGCCTTGGACGCATCGCAGCGTTGCTGGATCGGCTTGGCAACCCACATCTTCATCTCCCGCCAGTCTTCCATGTGTCAGGCACCAACGGCAAGGGTTCGACCTGTGCCTTCCTACGCGGTGCAATTGAGGCGGCGGGGCTAACGGCACATGTCTATTCCAGCCCGCATCTGGTTCGCTTTAACGAGCGTATACGGGTTGCGGGACGCTTGATTGACGATGCAACTCTGTCCGCACTCCTTTCCGAAGTCCTCGATCATGCCGAAGGGTTGGAGGCGAGCTTTTTTGAAGTTACCACTGCCGTTGCCTTCTGCGCCTTTGCGCGGACAAAGGCCGATGCGTGCATTGTCGAAGTTGGCCTTGGCGGACGGTTAGACGCCACCAATGTTCTAACCAAGCCCGTAGCGTGCGGCATTGCCTCTCTGGGCTTGGATCATGAGGCGTTTTTGTTGGCGCCAGAAGATGGCGTGCCCAACATGCGTCCGCTTGACCGCATCGCCTTTGAAAAGGCAGGCATTGCCAAGTCTGGCGCGCCTTTAGTCACGCAAAAATATAGCGCCTCCATGGCAAGCACTGTTGCCGCGCAAGCGTCGGTGCAAAATGCAATATTACAGGCGCGCGGCGAAAGCTGGGACGCGACAGTATATGAGGGCCGACTGCATTACCGCGATGCGGCTGGAAAGCTAAACCTACCCCTGCCCCACATGTCGGGCACGCATCAGGCGGATAATGCAGCCTTGGCGGTGGCGATGCTGCGGCATCAAACGGCAATCCACATACCAGAGGCCGCATTGTCCGCCGCAATGGAATGGACACGCTGGCCCGCACGGATGCAAACACTGGCAGCAGGCCCCCTGACAGAATTACTGCCCGACGGTTCGCAGATCTGGCTGGATGGTGGCCATAACCCCGACGCAGGCGCCGCGATTGCCAAAACACTGGAAAACGGTGCGTCCGTGCATGTCATCATCGGCATGTTGAAAAATAAGGATGCGCTTGGCTTCCTCACGCCCTTTGCACCGAAGATTGCTTCGCTAACGGCTGTGCCAATAGCGGGACATGAGCATCACACGCCAATCGAACTATGTGATTTGTCGCATACTAAACTGCAGATCACCAAAACACGGGCAGCAAACGACATTGTCACTGCCCTCAAGCACATGCCCGAGCAGCAAGCACCAGCCAATGTCCTTATCTGCGGCTCACTATATTTAGCTGGTGAAGTATTGCGGCTTAATGATCAGACACCGGACTGAGACGCGCGCTTCGACTGCCCTTTCCAAGCCAGTAATCCTCCGGCGACAAGCAGAGCTGCGAATGACCATGTGATGTCGTTAGCGAACTCTAAAGGTTTTGAGAGGAGCAGTCCGATGAGGCCAGCGACGACGAGCAAGAAGCCAAGGATTCGTATCGGTCCAACCGGATCCTTCATCGCCTTTTTATCGACAGCGGCAACTTGCTGGATGCTTTGCACAACATAGCCTTTACTCCACAACACCCAAAGCAAGATCATGCCGGGAATAGCGGCGACAACAGTAAAGCCCCAAAAGCCAACCCA
>CAIPUN010000164.1 GCA_903868245.1 uncultured Sphingomonadales bacterium
CGCGTAGAATTTGGGCTCGGTGCGCATATAGTTGAAATAAGCCTGCAGATCGCCCTTCACGCCCATCTTTTTCTGGACGACGCGCATTTCTTTATGAATGCGCGCGACCTGTGCGAGGCCCAGATTGTGGATCTGGTCCGGTGTCATATTGGTCGTGGTATAATTGGAGAGACGCTCGGCATAATAACCTGCGCCATCCTTAAAGCGCCAGACACCGTCGTCGGTTCCGGCGACCTTTTCCTGCGCCGTCATTTCGGATATCAGCGCCTCATAAGCAGGTTTCACAGAAGCGTTCAGCGCCTGTGCCGCGTCCGCGATCAGCAGATCTTTTTCAATTTGGCTGATGTTGAGTTTCGCCACCTTGGCCTTGAAATCGGCATATAAAGGCGCGTCAGGACCATCGCCAAAGGGCGCGCCGCTAATAACATTGCGCGCGTCATTAATGACATAAGGAAAAACCCATTTGGGCGGCATAATGCCTTGCGCCGCGCGCGCCTTGGCTTGGGCGATCGCCTGCATCATGCCGGGGCCAAGGCCATAAAGACGGCTGACATAAGCGCGCGCGTCGGACTTAGTGTCGACGCGGTGGATGTTAATGAGGAACGCGGGCAACTGGCTTTGCGCGCCGTTCATCTGGTCAAAGACATAGCCATAATCATTATATTTAAAGGCCGCTTCGCTGCGTTCCGCGCGCTTTTCAAACAGGCGGAAAGATAAGCGATTTTCGGGCGAAAGCTTGGCAGGGTCAAAACGAGCACGCATTTCTTTCAGCGCCGAACGTTCGGCCGCCTGCGCGCGTAATTCTCCGGCGGTGGAAAAATCACCCCAGCGCCCATAATCGCTGTCCTTGATACCGCGGTAGGATTTGCCCAGTGGCGAAAGCGCCAATTGCTGCGCATCATATTCTTCGAAAAACGCCTTGATCGCGGCATTTTGGTCGACTTCGACAGTAGCGGTGGCCGGTGCAGGCGCCATGGTCTGGGCCATCGCAGGCGTGGCCAGCTGCACCCATGCAATGGCAAGGGCAGAAATTGCGATTTTATCGATGCGCATTCGAAACTCTCCTGACTATCTGTATCGCAACGTCATATCAGCAGGACGGGTAAGGGGAAGCTGTGATTTTGTAGCTTGTCTAAATGGCAATGGTCTTTGTCGATGATTTTGACCGGATGACGCCCTAGCCGCTATTACGCAGCGCGGTTGCAATGGCGTTAATCGTCAACTGAATGCCTTCACCAATCCGTTCATCGCCTTCACCAGCGCGGTGGCGTTTCATCAGTTCAATTTGCAGCAGGTTGAGCGGTTCAATATAAGGCAAGCGCAGGCGTATCGAATTGTTGAGCGCAGAGTTGGCCTCCAGCACATAATTTTGCCCACTTGCATCGAGCAAGCTGTCGCGTGAGGCCTGCCAGCCGCCTTTGATGCGACCGAATATATCGCGCGCCAGCGCCTGATCTTCAACTAAGCCTGCATAATGCGCGGCGATGGCCATGTCGGACTTGGCCAACACCATTTCCATGTTGGCGAGGATGGTTTGGAAGTAGGGCCACTCACTGGCCATCGCACGCAGCAGGCCCTTGTCCGCAAAACCGGCCAATGCCTGTCCAGTGCCGAACCAGCCCGGCAGCATGACGCGCGCCTGCGCCCATGAGAACACCCACGGAATGGCGCGCAAATCTTCAATCGCATCGGACGCCGTGCGGCTTGAGGGGCGCGATCCGATTTTGAGCGTCGCAATCTCGTTAATGGGGGTCATCTGGCGGAAGAATGTGCGGAAATAGGGCGTGTCATACACAAGCCCGCGATAATGTTGAAAGGCGCTGGCCGAAAGCTCTGCCATCGCCGCCTTAAACCGCTTCACATCCGCATCGGCAATCGGATCGCTGGATAAGGTGGCCAGCATCGCGGCAGACGCCATGGTTTCAAGGCTGGTGACAGCATTGTCAACCGTGCCATATTTGGCAGCGATGACTTCGCCTTGTTCGGTAATGCGGATGCGGCCCTGCACCGTGCCCTTGGGCTGCGCAAGGATCGCGCCAAATGCAGAGCCGCCGCCCCGCCCAACTGCGCCGCCGCGACCGTGAAACAATTGCATGGCGATCCCAGCCTCGGCAAATATACCCGCAAGCGCACGCGATGCTTCATATAGCTCCCATGTAGAGGTCAGGTAGCCGCCATCCTTATTCGAATCGGAATAGCCAATCATCACTTCCTGATGCCCGCGCGCCTGAGCCAATGCGCGCATCATCGGGATTTTGAAAAATGCGCGCATCGTTTCAGGCGCGGCCTGCAAATCGGCGATGGTTTCGAACAAGGGCACCGACATGATCGTCGCCTGCGGTGTGCCGTCGTCTTCCACATGATATAACCCCGCCTGTTTCAGCAGGACATAGACCTCCAGCATGTCGGACACGCTAGTTGTCTTGCTGATATTATAGGTGGTAATCGCGGCGCGACCAAAATCGCCCTGCGCCTTTGCTGCGGCGCGGATGATTGCCAGTTCTTTTGCTGTTTCTGCACTATATTGCGTCCACGCGCCGGCCAACGGGCGATTATGCGAGAGTTCCGCCACGAGCAAATCCACGCGCGCAGCCTCATCAAGCTTCAGATAGTCAGGCGCGACCCGCGCAGTGCGGAACAGTTCGGCAATGACACGCTCATGCACGTCACTATTCTGGCGCAAATCGAGTGTCGCCAAATGAAAACCAAATATTTCGACCGACCGGATAAGCCGCGATAGCCCGCCGCCACTGGACAATGCGCCATCGCCATCACTGGCAAGGCCAGATGCCACAGTAACAAGGTCTCTCCGCAGCTCTTCAGGGACGCTATAAGGCGTACCAGACAGCTTGGAAGGGCGCGGGGGCAGGTCACCCAATAATTTAACATGCGTGGCTGCCAAGCGTGCATATATGCCCGACAGCGCCCTTCTATATGGTTCGTCCGCGCGGCTTGCTGCGTTATCGCCACTGGCTTCGGCAAGTGCGCGCACAGCCTCAGGCGTATCGCTCATCAATGAAGAAATCGAAATCTCTGCGCCAAGGCTGTGAATGCTCTCCAGATAATGCCGGATCGCGGTGCCGCCATTACGCGCGACCGCATATTGCAACGTTTCGGCATCGACAAACGGATTGCCGTCGCGATCGCCACCGATCCAACTGCCGAGCTTAACAAAAGTGGGCGGCCTGCCCCCAAGCGCCTTTTCCCAACCGGCATATAATTTGGGCAAAGCCGTGAGGAACACCTCCTGCATGGTGGCGCGGGCATTTTCAATCTCGTCGGCGACGAACAGCTTCTCCCGTCGCAAGGGCCGCGTCTGCCACAGCAAGGCAATTTGCCGGTAAATCGCGGCATCCACATCATCGCCATCCTCGGTGACCTTTTGTCCTTGGTCCCGCAACGTCATCAACCGTGCGATGCGGTTCTTGTGGTCAAGGATGCTTTTGCGCCGCACTTCGGTCGGATGCGCAGTGAGCACGGGAACAATCAGGCTGTGCGCCAGCATCTCGCGAATATCTGTCAGCGGCACACCCTCTGCCTTCAGCCGGGCGCAGGCTTCGGCCACCGTTGCGCCATCTTCATGGGCTAGGCCTTGCCGATCCTCGGCTAAGTTCGCCAAAAGCGAGAACAGCATGAAGCCGCGCACGAAATTAAGCGTGTCATCGAGGCTCAGCGCCCCAAGGCCACGGTCGCTCGAATCGGCGCCCTCTATCTTGCGAAAGCGGTCAACGCTGGTGGATCGGATATATTCGGTCTGCCGATATAATTGTTCGCCGCCATAAGCGCGAATGACATCCCCCAGCATCTTGCCGAGAAAGCGGATATCGGGATTTTGCGAAATGGCGTGTGTGTTTTGACCGTTCATCGCCTGATTAGTGCACATGGATATCGCAGGTGCAAGCCAATCCAGCCATCCTTGCGGGTGAATAGCTATTCCCCAATGATTCTCGAAAGACGCGCTATTTCCGCATTTTGCTCTGCGGCGTCATCCATAACGGGTCGCTGCGCCTCGGTCAGAAGCGCCGCAATCCCTGCATCTCGCGCGCCTGCTTCAAAAATCAACCCGTCAAAGTCACGCACAGCGGTCACTGAATCGGCGCGCGTCTTGTCGAGCCGTGACAGCATGAGATGCGCATGCACCCAAAGCTCGCTGCCCGGGGAGCTGCCTGCCGCCTGTGAAGCTATGACCTGCACTGCTGCCAATGCGCCTTGATATGCGCCATGCGCCGTCCTGTGTCGCGCCTGCAGCGCGTCGGCTTTTGCGGCGAATTCACCCGATAACATAGATGGCGTAGCTGCCGATTCGGTGGACGCAGATATCGGCGCATCGGCCTCATAACTCCGGCGTTCAAGCGAGGGAAATCCGCCCTCTTTCGTACCGCATGCGGTAAGGATGAGGAGCAGAAGTAACGGCGATACAGGCTTGAAATTCAACATGGGTGACGTCTAAGCCTGCATGAGAGCCCATGCAAGTGCATCTCCATGGCGGCGTAGGCGGCACCATAGGGGCCAAAACGCTGGATTATACGTTGACATAGATATTTGCTTGCACTAGCTGCGCCCATTCTTGCGTGACCCTGTTGAGATTC
>CAIPUN010000165.1 GCA_903868245.1 uncultured Sphingomonadales bacterium
CCAGCTAAATTCCGACAATCTGTGCATTCCAAAGGGTGCGCCGCATCCGAAAAATGCCCATGCTTTCATTAACTATTTGCTGGATGCCGAAGCAGGCAAGAAGATTACCGAAACGATCCTCTATCCAACGCCAAATGATGCAGCAAAGGCGCTGATGCCTGATGATTATAAAAATAATCAGGTCATTTTCCCGCCCGCTACGGTTTTGGCGAAATGCGAATATGCCAAATTCAATCCAGAGCTGCAGCCGAAATATGAGGAGGCGTTTACCCGCGTACGGGCGGCTTAACTGATGTCAGGGCCGTTGCAGGACTGGAAAAGCCAGAGGAAGCCTTTTGCTGCCATTGCGTCGGCACCGGTGTTCTGGCTTGCCCTGTTCTTCATCGCGCCCATGACTATCGTTTGGCTTTACAGCTTTGGGCAGAATGCCGGTCCAGCCGACATTGATATTTCTGGTACGCTAGACAATTACAAACGCGCAACTGAGTGGTTGTATCTTTCGATTTTCCTCAAAAGTCTTGCGGTGGCAGCGCTCACCACATTGATTTGCCTTATCATTGGCTTTCCGGTGGCGATGGCAATTACCTTTGCGGCCCCGAAATGGCGGCCTTGGCTGCTGCTTGGCATCATGCTGCCCTTTTGGACCAACTTGTTGATCCGCACTTATGCGCTGATGGCGTTGATGGGCACCAACGGCTATATGAACAAGGGGCTAGGCGGGCTGTGGGAGGGCGCAAGCTGGTTGCGCACTTTGGTGGGCATGCAACCGCTTGAGGCTTGGACGCCTGTGCAGTTGCTCTACAATAATTTTGCCGTCGTATTGGGGCTGGTCTACGTCCATCTACCCTTCATGGTTTTGCCATTATATTCCGCGCTCGACCGGCTGGACAAAAGTCTGATTGAGGCCAGCCTTGATTTGGGTGCAGGCCATTTCAAAACCTTCATGCAAGTCGTGGTGCCTCTGGCTGCGCCAGGCATTGTTGCGGGCGTGATGATCACGCTGATCCCGGCATTGGGCGCCTATTTGACGCCTGACCTGATGGGTGGCACCGATAGCCAGATGATCGCCAATGTGATCGAACGGCAATTCAAGCGCGCCAATGACTGGCCGTTTGGCGCGGCTTTGTCCTTCTTGCTTATCTACGCAATGTTCATTTTGATTGCGCTGCAATCCATGCGGTCGAACAAAGTGAAGGAGGCGCGCTGATGTTTAACCGCACCGCCATCGCCCCGCTGGAATATACCCGCAAGCTTTGGATGCGCAGTTGGGTTGGGCTGACCATGCTGTTCCTTTATGCGCCGCTCATCGTCTTGATGATTTTCAGCTTTAACGACAGCAAGCGCAATGTCGTGTGGAAAGGTTTTACGCTCAAATATTATGAAAAGGCGCTGAACAACGACAGCCTCGTCGAAGCGATGGTCAATTCGCTCACCATCGCGTTTTTCGCGACAATCATCAGCCTGATTATCGGTACGCTAGCTGCGGTCATGCTCTGGCGCTTTCGCTTTCCCTTCAAAGGGCTGGTGGAAGGCACTATGTCCTTGCCGATCATCGTTCCTGAAATCTGCCTGGGTGTCGCATTTTTGATCTTCTTTGCCAAAGTCGATTGGCCCACCGACCTGCCATGGCCACTAAATCTGTCTGCGATTACCATTGCGCATATCACTTTTTGTTTCCCCTTTGTTGCCATGGTCGTGCGCGCGCGATTGGCGAGTTTCAACAAGGAAGAGGAAGAGGCCGCAAAAGACCTTGGCGCGACCGAGTGGCAGGCGTTTCGCGATGTTCTGTTGCCGCATTTAAAGCCGTCTTTAGTGGCAGGCGCATTACTCGCTTTCACACTCAGCCTCGACGATTTTGTCATCACCTTTTTCACCAGCGGCCCCGACACCATTACCTTCCCTGTAAAGGTCTATTCGATGGTTCGCTTCTCGGTCACGCCTGAGGTTAATGCCGCATCAACCATCCTCATCATTCTCACTGTCGCCCTGACCTTCATCGCGCTGAAATATCAGGGTGTGAAGGGCATATCGGACGCCCATTGAGATGCCGCCTACGGAACACTGATATGACCGAAACCAAACAGCCAATCATCCAAATCCGCAATGTGTCCAAACGCTTTGGCAAGGTGACGGCGGTCGACAATGTCAGTTTAGACATTCGCGCCGGTGAATTCTTCGTTCTGCTTGGTCCTTCGGGTTGCGGCAAAACAACTTTGTTGCGGATGATCGCCGGGTTTGAATTGCCCACCGAGGGACAGATTTTAATCGATGGGCAGGATATGAGCCTTGTTCCGCCGAACAAGCGACCCGTGAACATGGTGTTCCAAAGCTACGCCGTGTTTCCGCATATGAACGTGACCGATAATGTCGGCTATGGCCTGCGCATATCAGGCGTACCAAAAAACGAGATTCGCGACCGCGTGGCCGAGGCGCTTGAGCTGGTGAAACTTGGCGGGTTTGAGGACCGGATGCCCGACCAAATGTCAGGTGGGCAGCGTCAACGCGTTGCACTCGCCCGCAGCTTGGTGATGCGGCCAAAGGTATTGTTGTTGGACGAACCGCTTTCCGCACTCGACGCGAAATTGCGTGCGCAAATGCAGTTCGAACTGGCGGACTTGCAAGACAAGGTTGGCATCACCTTCGTCACCGTTACGCATGATCAAGACGAGGCGTTGTCGATGGCAAGCCGCGTTGCCGTAATCAACAAGGGCGAAGTCGCCCAACTCGCGCCGCCATCGGACCTCTACGAATATCCCGCCAACCGCTTCGTCGCGGATTTTGTGGGTTCGGTGAATATATTTGAAGGCACGCTGACGCTGGATGAACCTGACAAAGCCGCCGTCGATTGTCCGGGCCTTGGCAAGGTATATCTCAACCATGGTGTCACCGGACCCCATGGCGCCAATGTCTGGATCGCATTGCGGCCAGAAAAAATCTATTTGCACGTCCCCGGTAAGGGGAAGGCCGTCCGCGCCGCCGCCCAAGATGCGCCAGACGGCCACAATCTCGCGCGCGGTACGATTAAGGGCATGAGCTATCTTGGCGATATCACTTTATATGAAATCCAGCTTGAGGGCGGCCAAATCATCCGTGTTAGCCGCCCCAACCTGTCCCGGCATGATCAGGAAGATTTTACCTGGGACGACAAGGTAAGCATGCACTGGCGTGCCGACAGCCCTGTTGTTTTATTGAGCTAAGGTTACTGACGGAATCAATTTTCGGCAGTCGGTGCCGGCCGCAGGCCGATCAGCGTGACGATGATGTTGCTTTCCGGCGATCCGTCAGTGGTTCTAGGCATGCAAAAGCGGTATGTTGACCCTATTCCCATCATGTTCAGGCTCTCGCGGAAAATCGGCGATGCTTGGTTCAGTGGGATTTTTTCCCATTCGCGCTTTTGTTCAACGACGCCTGTATTGGCGTCAAAAATGGTGAAGTCGACAAGCGCCATGTCTCCATCGGTTGGCTTTTTGCCGGCGGCTGACTGCACGATGTCAAAGCCGAGGCCGGACGCAGTGGCTTGACTGCATGTCCGTTCGGCGACGGGAATGACTGGTTTTGGTGGTGGGTTGATGAAGGAGAGCAAATCAACTTCAAACACCAAGTCGGCATTGGCTGGGATGGGGCCAGTGCCCGCTGCACCATAGCCAAGTACCGCAGGGATGCAGAGGCGGTAGCTGCCGCCGACCTGCATCAGTTGCAGGCCTTGAGCAAATCCGGGAATGACGCCGCCAACGGGGAATTGAGCCGCTTGGCCGGAATCAAATTCTGTGCCGTCTGCGGTCAGCATGCCTTTATAATTCACGGTGACCTTGGACTCGGTATTTGGCCGTTCGCCCTTGCCCGGTGTGATGACGGTGTAGGACAGGCCTTCGGCTGTTTGCGTCGTGCACGAAAGCACGGGCGGCTTGGACTTAGCCGCAACCGGCGCGGCGGCCTGTGCAGGCGCAAGTTGCAGAAGCAGGACGGACGTAAGTGCGGTAAATGCCGCGCGCTTAAGAGTTGGGGATGTCATGATTGTTCTCGGTAAAAGATGAAATGGCATTTTCCAGGCAGAAGAAACCGTTACCCAATCGATCGCAATTTTGGCTCTGCCTCATCCAGCGACTTATGAATAATCCCCACCAATTCATCAATTTGGGCAGGCGTAATAATCAGCGGTGGGCACATCACGATGCTATCGCGGATGCCGCGCACCATGAGGCCGTTGCGAATGCAGATATCGCGAACGAGTGGGCCTGCTGTGCCTTCTGCACCGCCAAAGCGCGCGCCTGTTGCCTTGTCCGCAACAACCTCAATCGCACCAAGCAAGCCAATGGAGCGTGCCTCCCCGACCAAAGGATGGTCGCGTAATGGAGCCAGCGCCTTGGCGAGATACGGCCCAGTTTCACTACGAACCTTGTTGACTAGGCCTTCGCGCTCCATGATCTCAATGTTGCGCAAGGCCACGGCGGACGCGACTGGGTGACCCGAATAAGTGTAGCCATGGACGAAGTCGCCGCCCGTTTTGATTACCTTGACGATTTCTGCACTGACCGCCACGGCGGAGATGGGCAGATATCCGGACGACAGCCCCTTGGCCATCGCGATGATGTCTGGCTGGATGCCCATAGTTTCATGGCCCCACATGTTACCTGTACGCCCAAAGCCGCAGATGACCTCATCACAGACCAATAAAATTCCATATTTGCGGCAAATAGCCTCTACCTGCGGCCAGTAATTGGCAGGTGGAATGATAACGCCGCCAGCACCTTGCACCGGTTCGCCAATGAAGGCTGCGACATTTTCGGGGCCGACCTCTAAAATCTTGTCTTCAATCGCCTGCGCGCATGCGGTGCCGAAGTCCTCCGGTGTCATGTCGCGGCCTTCATTATACCAATAAGGCTGGCGCACATGCTCGATGCCCGCCATTGGCAAGATTCCAGGCGCGGGGAAGCCCTGGCCATGCATCGCCTTCATCCCACCCATGCTGACGCCCGCGACGGTCGAGCCGTGATAGGCATTATGGCGGCTGATGATGACTGTACGGCTATGTTCGCCTTTTACCTGCCAATAATGGCGGACCATGCGAAGAATAGTGTCATTGGCTTCCGAGCCAGAGCTGTTGAAAAACACATGCGGCAAGCGGCCACCTGTCAGGCTGGCAATCTTGTCAGCCAGCATGATTGCAGGCGCGTTCGCGGTTTTGAAAAAGCTATTATAATATGGCAGCTCAAGCATTTGTTCCCGCGCGACCTCGGCCAATTCATCACGGCCATAGCCGACATTGACGCACCACAGGCCAGCCATGCCGTCCAATATCCGGTTGCCATCGCCATCATGAATATAACAGCCTTCGGCGTGAGTAATGATTCGGCTACCGCCCAGATCCTCGATTTCCTGCCAGTCGGCTTGCGCGGGCAGATGGTGGGCTATGTCTAAACGGCGTAGTTCGGCGATGTCGTAATTGCGTGGCATATCTATGTCCCTCTATTTTGTCGTCGCACCAGCATAGGCTGGTGCCCATTACGTCTCACGGTTTGAACTGAGACGCGTGATAGACCCCAGCCTGCACTGGGGTGACGATGTATCAGGGCGAAAAGCCTATCCGCGCTTGATAGCGATTAAATCGGGTCACTTTTGTGTTCACAATTCGCCTCTTAACGCTTTTCCCAAAAGGTGGAAATAGGTTTGCGAATCCGGATCATTTTCTGTGCCCCATTCGGGGTGCCATTGCACAGCGAGTAAAGGCGCACCATTGGGCCGTGCGCTATAGGCTTCCACCAAGCCATCGGGCGCGCGGGCTTCGATATCCAAGCCATCGGCCAAGCGACCTATTCCCTGATAATGGACCGAGTTTACGTTCAAGGCGCTTTTGGCATAAGCTCGGGCCAGTATGCCGCCATCGGTAAGGTCAACCGCATGGCGGTGGTCAAACATCGCGTCAAAAGAAGCATCATCGGGCGCATGGTGACGGATCAGCGTTTCGCTTGCGCTGGTGTCGCGACGTAAGCTTCCGCCCAAGGCGACGTTGATTTCTTGAAAACCCCGGCAAATGCCAAAGACTGGCTTTTGCGCGTCGATCATGCGGTCGACCATCGACATGGCAATCTCGTCGCGACCGTCATCATGAGGTCCGTCGCCGCCATCTTCACCATATAGCCGTGTTGCGACGTTCGATGGACTGCCCGTCAACAAAATGCCGTCTATGCGCGGCGCGACCTCTGCGGCGGTCATCAGGTCAGGTAGGGAAGGGATGATCAACGCCGCAACATCGGCATAGTTCATAGCCGCCCGAATATAGCGGTTCATGACGGCTTGGGCGACTTCGCTGCCGACCATACGGTTGCAGGCGATAACACCTAGGACGGGACGTGCCGTCATAAAAGGCTGCCGACCAATATGCTCATTCTGCTGCTCCAATTAGCTCCCGGCCAATCAGCATCCGCCGAATTTCATTTGTGCCCGCACCAATGTCGAGCAATTTGGCATCGCGCCAATAGCGCTCAACGGGCCAATCCTTGGTGTAGCCAGCGCCGCCAAGGGCCTGAATAGCCTCACCAGCGACCTTAACCGCGCTTTCACTGGCGAGCAGGATTGCGCCTGCCGCATCAAAGCGGGTGGTCTGCCCCGCGTCACATGCCCGCGCGACATTGTAGACATAGCTGCGGGCGGAATTGAGAGCTACATACATGTCGGCCACCTTGGCCTGCATGAGTTGAAAACTGCCAATAGGCTTACCGAATTGCTTGCGTTCACGCACATAAGGCAGGACAACATCCAAACAGGCCTGCATCACCCCAAGCTGAAGCCCAGCGAGCACAACTCGCTCATAATCCAAGCCGGACATTAATACGCCAACGCCGCCATGAAGCGGGCCCATCATCTGTTCGTCGGATACGAAGCAATCATTGAACACCAGCTCTGCTGTTGGCGAACCGCGCATCCCGACTTTATCGATTTTCTGGCCAATGGAAAAACCATCCATGCTTTTTTCTATTAGAAAGGCGGTAATGCCGCGCGATGCCGCTTCGGGCGCTGTCTTGGCATATACGACTAAAGTGTCCGCATAAGGCGCGTTGGTGATCCAAAACTTGGTGCCGTTCAGGATATAACCGCCTTGAACCGCTTCGGCCTTTAGCTTCATTGAGACAACGTCGGAGCCTGCGCCAGTCTCGGACATGGCAAGGCTACCCACATGTTCGCCGGAAATCAGCTTAGGTAAATATTTCGCCTTTTGCTCCGGAGAGGCCCAGCGCGCGATCTGGTTGACGCACAGATTGGAGTGCGCGCCATAGGACAAACCAATAGAGGCAGAGGCCCGGCTCACTTCTTCGACCGCGACAACATGTTCCAAATAGCCCAGGCCAAGGCCGCCATCGGCCGCATCAACAGTTATTCCGTGCAGGCCGAGTTCGCCCATGGCGACCCATAGTTCTTCCCGCGGGAACCAGTCATCCGCGTCGATTTTGGGGGCAAGTGGCGCGATTTTGTCGGTTGCAAAACGCTTTGTTGTTTCGCGGATCATGTCGGCATTATCGCCGAGGGCAAAGTCTAATGTCATGCTTGTCATAGACTTACTCTGACAGTTAATTGCATGTGCTGCAAGCATAGGACTAGCCAGTGGACGACCTTTTGCTTACCGCTCATCCGATGTTGTTTAAGCGAGCGAATCTTCACTGATGCATTATGATATTCTTATTGTGGGTGGTGGCCATGGCGGCGCACAAGCAGCAATTGCGCTAAGGCAGGCTAAATATGAGGGCAGCATCGGCGTGGTGAACGCTGAGACTGAATATCCCTATGAGCGCCCGCCTTTGTCGAAAGACTATTTCGCGGGTGAAAAGGCGTTTGAACGCATCATGATCCGGCCAGCCGCTTTCTGGGCGGAGCGCGGCGTCGATATGCTGTTAGGCGCGCGCGTGGAAACTGTCGATTCATCTGCCCATGCGGCTACCTTGTCTGACGGAACGGTCATCTCCTATGGCAGCATGATTTGGGCGACTGGCGGGAGCCCGCGCCAACTGCCGGTCGAGGGCAGCAATCTGCCGGGTATGCATGTAGTTCGCACCCGCGCTGACGTTGACGGAATGCTCGATGGTATCGACGATGTGGCTGACATTGCAATTGTGGGTGGCGGATATATCGGGCTTGAGGCTGCGGCCGTACTCCGTAAAATGGGCAAGAAAGTCACGGTACTTGAGGCAATGGACCGGGTGTTGGCACGGGTCGCTGGCGAGCCCTTATCTCGCTTTTACGAAGCGGAGCATCGTACGCATGGTGTCGATGTGCGCTTGGGCGTCGAAATTAGCGGCATACAGGGCGAAGATTTTGTCACCGGCGTGCGTTTGGCCGATGGAGACGTGATCCCCGCCCAATTGGTCATTGTCGGCATTGGCATCGTCCCTGCTGTTGCGCCTTTGCTGACAGCTGGTGCCGCTGGCGGGGCAGGGGTTGATGTTGATGCCTATTGCCGGACGTCACTGCCGGACATTTACGCCATAG
>CAIPUN010000166.1 GCA_903868245.1 uncultured Sphingomonadales bacterium
AGCGCCAGACGGATGCGTATATCCTGTGGCGGTGATGATTGCAGAAACGCGTGCCGGTAGAGAAGTGACAAATGGTTTCATGCAAAATGTCGCCCGTGCCATCACGCGCCACCACGACTTCATTCACCCAAAGGCGAAAGCAGCAGAGGCAAAGCCTAAGCCAAAGCAGCCCGCCAAACCGCCGAAAACTGACGATAACGACAATAAAAAAACGACAATGCCAAAAGTGTCTAAATTGTTTCAACCGTGAACATTTATTTACATTTGTTCACATAAAAATTGTTACAAATGTAAATG
Organism: uncultured Sphingomonadales bacterium; assembly: GCA_903868245.1. Taxonomy (GTDB): domain Bacteria; phylum Pseudomonadota; class Alphaproteobacteria; order Sphingomonadales; family Sphingomonadaceae; genus Sphingorhabdus_B. Next base: position 298 of record CAIPUN010000166.1, read on the forward strand.
AATCACATAAACCCTCTGCGTGGGTCCGGTCCAGCAAAGGTCAAATTGTGAACAGCTATGATATCGCCGTCGTCGAGGACGACACTTTATTTGCAACAGAGCTCGAAGAGTTTTTGGTCAGCTTGGGTTATACCGTGAAAAGCTATAGCTCAGCGCAAAAATTCCTGACTGACGTGCGCCAAAAAGAATGCGATCTCTTGATCGTCGACTGGTCCATTCCGGATCTAACCGGCATTGAAGTGCTCGAATATGTCCGGAAATTCCACCCTGATATGCCATCGATCATGCTCACAGCACGCAACGATCGTCGCGACATCATTCGCGGACTAGAGGCAGGTGCTGACGATTTTGTGTCAAAGCCTGTTGACCCAGAAATACTGTCCCTGCGGATTAAGTCTGTTTTGCGCCGTTATAATGGCGATGTGCGCACCAGACCGGAATCGGTGGTGCTAGGTCCGTATCTGTTGCGTCCATCGACATCGACGGTGTGTTTCAACGACGAAGTCATCATCTTGCCGAAGCGGGAATTTGATATGGCGATGTTGTTTTTCACCAACCCGAACCGATTATTGTCGCGCCAATATCTCGCGGCCACATTGTGGGGTAAGGTCGTCGACTATCAATCGCGGACCATTGATACGCACGTCGCAAGGCTGCGCAAGAACCTGAAACTAGCCCCAGCATCAGGCATCAGCTTGAATGCTTTATACGGCTTTGGCTATACTTTGCAGGCCGATGCGCACGCGATGAACGCCGCGAAAGAGCCGATTGCGATGTCCGCTTAATTCGGCCTTCCCCATCCCGATTAAGGCGATGGGGTCACAGAAAGGGCAATCTCAGCCCTTTTCCAACGCCTCGCTCGCCACAATCCAGCGGGCTTCTGCTGCCTCTTGCGCGGCGACAATCTTGCCCCGGCGTTGCGAAAGCTCGCCCATCGTCAGGTTCTTATATTCATTCGCCGCCGATGCTGGGTCGAACATCGCGCGGTCAATCGCGCTTAACACAAGCTCCAACTTTGCAAGGTCCGCCTCGGCATCGCTGACGTCGCGCTTAAGCTTCGCTTGCGCTTCACGCGACGCAGCGGCGGCTTTCTTGTCTTCCTTGCGGTCGGCCTTAGGCAGCTTCTCCTTCGCTGGCCCCTTGCCCAGGATGAAGTCGGTATAATCCTCAATCGTGCCCGAAAATTCGGTCGCTGTCCCGCCGTCAACCAGCACCAGCCGGTCCGCTGTGAGCTCCAGCATATGGCGGTCATGGCTGACCAGCACCACGGTACCGTCATATTCATTCAACGCCTGCACCAACGCTTCCCGCGCATCGACATCCAAATGGTTCGTCGGTTCGTCAAGGATCAGCATATGCGGCGCATCACGCGTGATCAGCGCCAGCGCCAGCCGCGCGCGTTCACCGCCCGATAGCTTTCCGACCTTCGTCGTCGCCTTTGCCCCGGAAAAGCCGAACCGCCCCAATTGCGCCCGCACCGCGCCAGGGCTCGCGCCCTTCATCTGCTGCGTCATATGCTCCAGCGGGGTATCGTCGCCGTCCAGTTCCTCCACCTGATATTGTGTGAAATAACCTACGCGCATCTTGCCCGAGGAACTCATCTGCCCGTCCATCGGCGTCAGTTGCGCCGCGAGCAGGCGCGCGAGCGTCGTCTTGCCATTACCGTTGCGCCCCAGCAAAGCGATCCGGTCATCGGGGTCAATCCGCAGGTTCAACCGCTGCAATATCGGATTGCCTTCGGTATAGCCGACACTCGCAAGATCCAGCGTCACCAAGGGCGGCTTCAGTTCATCGGGGCTTGGAAAGTCAAAGCTTAACGTCGGGTCTTCGGCCATCGCGGCAATCGGCTGCATCCGCGCCAGCGCCTTGGCTCTGGACTGCGCCTGTTTCGCGGTTGACGCCCGCGCCGAGTTGCGCGCGACATAATCCTGCAGCTTGGCACGTTGCGCGTCTTGGCTGGCCTTGGCCGCCGCCAGTTGCGCCGCGCGTTCGGCACGTTGCCGCTCAAACGAGTCATAGCCGCCCGAATAGAGCGTCACCTGACCATTATCGAGATGCAGGATATGGTCGACGACATTGTTCAGCAAATCGCGTTCATGGCTGATCACCACCATCATCGCAGGGTAACCCTTGAGGAAATTTTCCAGCCACAAGGTCGCTTCCAAATCCAAGTGGTTCGACGGTTCATCGAGCAACAGCAAATCCGGCTGCGAAAACAATAACGACGCCAAAGCCACCCGCATTTTCCACCCACCGGAGAAGCTATCGAGCGGCCGCCCCTGCATATCTTCGTCAAAGCCAAGGCCGACCAAAATCCGCGAGGCCCGCGCGGGCGCCGTATAGGCATCAATCGCGATCAGGCGTTCATGCACTTCGGCCATGCGGTCGGGGTCAAGCCCCTCTTGCTCGCTTTCGGCCATCAACGCCGCGCGTTCGGTATCCGCCGCCAGCACGGTGTCAAACGGCGTGGAATCGCCCGCAGGCGCCTCTTGCGCGATATATCCGATACGCGTGCCCTTGGGCATGTCGAGGCTGCCGTCATCCGCCTCCAACGAGCCAATCATCACCTTCATCAATGTCGATTTACCCGCGCCATTGCGCCCGATCAGGCCGATACGGCTATAAGGCGGCAAGGCCGCGGTGGCGCGGTCAAGGATAGTGCGTCCGCCAAGGCGCACGGTGATACCGTTCAGATTAAGCATGCAGCGGCGCGTAGCAGAATGGGGGTTATTCAGAAACCACTTTCCTACAAGTAACCATATCGGTTATTTTCGCCGCATGACACAGAAAAAATCCCCCCCGCCTGCATCCCCGCCCCCATCCCTTCCCGCCCTGCCCGCGCGCCCCGCAACACCCAAGCAGATTGAGGCCAGCCTTGATGCACGGTTGGACTTCACCCCCGTCCCGCGTGCGACGAAACGGTGGAACGGCCTGACCGAATTGAAACAGCGCACCTTCATCCAATTGCTCGCCGACAGCGGCAGCGTGACCATGGCTGCAAAGGCCATCGGCACCAGCCCCAGCGCGATGTACGGCCTGCGCCGCCGCGAAGGCTCCGAAAGCTTCGCCGCCGCGTGGGAGGCCGCGATTGAGATCGGCGCGCGCCGCGTGCTCGACACGTTGATGGAACACGCCATTCACGGCACACCCGAAACGATTATTCAGGACGGAGAGGTCGTCGCCGAACGCCGCAAATATAACCACCGCGCGATGATGTGGATCGTCAGCCAACGCTTCCCCGAAAAATATGGCAGCGCCACTGGCCTGATGGATATGAGCGGGATGAGCCACGCGATGCAAAAGTTAAAGGCGAAATGGGAGGGCGAATGGCGCGAAAAATATGACGCGGAACACGCCGCGCAGGCAGAGGCCGAGATCGCAGCACAAGAGGCGGCGTTAGAGGCCGAACGCAGCGAGCTGCTCCCCGCTGTCCTCGTCAAAATGTACCAGCAAAAGGTGCGCGAGGAGCGCCAATACCGCCTGCGCGGCAATGTGATGAGCGCCGACGCCACCCTGCGGCAGTTAACGCATTTGGAGCTGTACATGGAATATGCGGGCCTGACCGAGCCGGAGATCATGCAATTTTTCGACGGCGCCGCCACCGACCCGTTCCCATGGGAAACCGAAGCCAGCCGCGCCATCGCCGCCCACCGCATCGCCGCCTGGGCGATGGATGGGGAGGAGAGCAACAGCGAAGCCACCCCCCTGCTCCGCCCCACGCCCCTAAATTACGGCCCCAAAGGCCCACCCTGCCGCGCCATGATGGCCGGCCCAAATATGGAAGCCAGAAGCAAAGCCCGCAACTTGGCCGAAACGCAATTTGCCGAAGCGCAGCGTTTATGGGAAGCGTGCGCGACGGAGGAGAGTTGGGAGGAGTGGGCTGGGTGAGTGAGAGCTGCAACCGGGCAGCAGGAGCCGACAAAGGAGATTTGGGAAGAGCCAACGCGGCCGGTCTTGTAAAATTTACAATCAACGCAACATAATTCGTTGAACATTGTTAACATTTTTATTAACACAATATGGAGTATGACAGATGCAACCGATGATTCTCTCTCGACGATGGACTGCTGTGTTCTGGAAGAACATGGTCAAGCGAGGGTTGTGATTAAGCGAAGTATGGTGAAGTTTTTTGAATCTTTAGATGTTCGGTGTCAGGCTCGTTTGAAAAGTGTGATGAAGCTATGGTGTGAGGGCCGAAAA
>CAIPUN010000167.1 GCA_903868245.1 uncultured Sphingomonadales bacterium
CCACAGCGCCACTCATTCTCGCTTTTGCGGGCTTATGGATCCTCACCGAATGGCTACGCAGTTGGGTGTTCACTGGCTATGTCTGGAACCCGTTGAGCGTCATCACCCTCTCCATGCCTTATGCGGCGCAGCCCGCGAGCGCGATTGGTACCTACGGCTTATCGGGTGTGATCATTATGGTGGTCGGCGGCGTTTACACATTCGCTTCATTATGGACTCGCGCATCGAGCGCCGAACGCACCAGCGGCGGATGGACGGGCTATGTCCTCGGGGGATTTTTGCTCTTTGCCTTGGCGGCGACCGGCATTGTCGCCCGCACATCACTCTGGGGTGGTTTTTTCAGCAGCGGCATCGAAAACCAGCCAATAGTCGCCGTCACCGTCGTGCAACCCAATATCTCCCAAGCTGACAAATATGCACCCGGCTATGACGCGCTGAACTTTGCCAAGTTGGCGATGCACAGCCGCCCCCTGCCCGGCCAAGCACCGCGCCTGATCCTTTGGCCGGAGGCCGCGATTCCGGATTATCTGGAGGATGGATATCCCTATCCATATTATCAGGGGCAAGCGGGCGAAAGCGCCGCCGGTGCACGCGCGCGGTTGGCAACGCTTATGGCCGATAATGATGTGCTGGTAACAGGGGCAAACCGCCTTATTTTTGAAAAGCGTCAATTGGTGGCCGCGCGCAACAGCGTATCTGCCATGGACGCTTTTGGCCGTATCCTTGGCCATTATGACAAAGCGCATCTGGTGCCTTATGGCGAATATCTGCCCATGCCATGGTTGCTGAAACCGCTTGGTTTGGCGCGATTGGTGCCGGGCAGCCTCGATTTCTGGCCCGGGCCAGGTGCGCGGACACTGACCGTGACCCTAGACGGCAAGCCTGTAAAAATTGGCATGCAAATTTGTTATGAAATGATTTTCTCTGGCCAGACGGTGGACCGCAAAAACCGGCCCGATTTCATCTTCAACCCATCCAACGACGCGTGGTTTGGTCCCATCGGCCCGCCACAACATCTGGCACAGGCCAGGCTGCGCGCGATTGAGGAAGGCTTGCCCGTTATCCGCTCCACGCCAACGGGGATCAGCGCGATAATCGACGCTGATGGCCGGATCCTGCAAAGCCTGCCCTTGGGCGCGGATGGCCGCATTGATGGGTTTTTGCCGCGCGCCAAAGCGCCGACATTCTTCGCGCAATTTGGCAACGTCATTCCATTGGCTTTTGCTGGACTGCTGATCGGGTTGGCATTGTTACCGCTTGCCCAGCGTCGCGCTTCTCGCTAAGGGCGCATCACGATATAAAGAATTCTTTATACGCAGACACAGCAATAGACTGGAAAAACCATGCGCTCAAATTACCTCTTCACGTCCGAATCCGTGTCCGAAGGACATCCTGATAAGGTTTCGGATCAGATTTCCGACGCCATCGTCGACCTCTTTTTATCCAAAGACCCCGAAGCGCGCATTGCGTGCGAAACCTTGACCACCACGCAATTGGTTGTGCTCGCGGGCGAAATCCGCTGCAAAGGCGTGTATGAAAATGGTCAATGGGCCGAAGGCGCGAAAGCAGAGATTGAAGCCACCGTCCGCCGTACCGTTAAGGAAATCGGTTATGCGCAAACGGGCTTCCACTGGGAAACCCTGCGCTTCGAAAATAATCTCCATGGCCAATCTGCGCACATCGCGCAGGGCGTAGACGCTGCGGGCGACAAGGATGAAGGCGCTGGCGACCAAGGCATCATGTTCGGCTATGCCTCGACTGAAACCCCGGACCTGATGCCAGCTACGCTGGATTACAGCCACAAGATCCTTGAGCGCATGGCCGCAGACCGCCATTCGGGCGCTGCGCCATTTCTGGAACCCGATGCCAAAAGCCAAGTTACCTTGCGCTATAACAATGAAGGCAAGCCAGAGGCCGCGACCGCTATCGTCGTATCCACGCAGCACGCGCCGGGTTACGACCAAGGTGCGAAGGAAGCCGAGCTGCATAATTATGTGAAGGGCGTTATCGCCGACCTGTTGCCAGCAAGCCTGCTGACCAACACCGAATATCACATCAACCCAACGGGCAGTTTCGAAATCGGTGGACCGGATGGCGACGCGGGTCTGACGGGCCGCAAGATCATTGTTGACACTTATGGCGGCGCAGCTCCGCACGGCGGCGGTGCGTTTTCGGGCAAGGACCCAACGAAGGTTGACCGTTCGGCGGCGTATATCACGCGCTATTTGGCGAAGAATATTGTTGCCGCTGGCCTTGCCACGCGCTGCACCATTCAGCTCGCTTATGCGATTGGCGTGTCGAAGCCTTTATCGCTTTATGTGGACACGCACCGCACCGGCACGGTCGGCGATGATCAGATTGAAGCGGCTATCATGGGCAATGCAAAATTGGGTGGCCTCACACCGCGCGCTATTCGCACGCATCTGGGCCTAAACAAGCCGATTTACCGTAAGACCGCCGCATATGGCCATTTCGGTCGTAAGCCCGAAGGTGACTTCTTCCCATGGGAACGCACCGACTTGGTCGAGGACCTCAAAGCCGCTTTGGCTTAATTCAACTTGCAGGGTGGCGGCTGAAAGTTTAGCCGCCTCCCGCATGACTGCGAACAAAATCGGTGATCCAACGACGCTGAACCGCCTTTATGGCCGTTCAAAGGGCAAAAAGCTGCGTTCCGAGCAGAATGACTTGGTCGAAAATCTTCTGCCACAGATTTCGGTGCCCGAGGAAGGCACGCTGGGTAGTAGAGAGCTATTCGGCGACGATCGCGCGATGCATTTCGAAATTGGTTTTGGCGGCGGCGAGCATTTGGCATTCCGCGCGGACCTTTTGCCCGATCACGGCTTTATTGGCTGCGAGCCATTTCTGAACGGCGTCGCGCAAGCGCTGTCGCATATCCGCGAAGGTGGCCTGCACAATGTCCGCCTGCATATGGGCGACGCGCTGGAAATGTTGCGCCGTGTGCCCGACGGGTCCTTGTCCTTCGTCTATCTGCTGCATCCCGACCCTTGGCCAAAGGCCCGGCATGTAAAGCGCCGAATGATGAATGACGGGCCAGTCGATTTAATCGCGGCAAAACTCAAGCCCGGCGGTGAATTCCGTTTTGGCACCGACCATCCCATTTATGTCCGCCACGCGCTGATGATTATGCAGCGCCACCGTCGGCAATTTGACTGGCTAAACAACGGCGCTTCGGATTTCCAGAACCGCCCGGGTGGTTGGCCGGAAACCCGTTATGAGGCCAAAGCACGTCGCCTTGGCCATGAAGTCTGGTATTTCCGCTATCGGCGCAAAGAAGCTTAGGGTCAGGACCACGACCAAGTTAAACATTCGACAAACTTGGCGAAGCATTCGACGAGAAACGATGCACGTGGTGCAAGCTGCGAAAAATGCGCTATGAAAGGATATGGAGAGAGCCTCGTCCCCACATCCGCTGATTGGCCATCAGATGGCATTGCTCACGATAACTGGCTTTTGGGCTTTTTATGCGCTGATCCTGTCGCTGCGCGCTGCATTACTGGACTTTCCTGCGCAAGCGATCTTGTTCGAACGGCGCTTGATGGTGGCGTTGGTCGGCGTGTTGGTGACGTGGTTGCTCTATGTCGGTTTGCGCATGGCGGACCGCCGCGCGCTTGGCTTTCGCGTCAGCCTGGCTTTCGTTGGGGCCATTCCCTGCGCGATGATATTGGCATCCGCCAATTTCTATATCTTCAACCTATATGAACCCATCAGCCTTTTTAAAGACCCAAGCCTTGGCCGCTCGGTTGAAAATCTGAAGGCGCAACTGGGCCTGTCATTTTGGCAGGAAATTGCCGATATTTCGGTGACGCATTATTTTTTCCTGATCGCATGGGGCTCGCTCTACGTCGCCATTGGCTACGCGCGTGAAGTGCGCGAAGCCGAACGAAAAACGTCGCGCTTTGCGCAAGCCGCCCAAGATGCTGAGCTGCGGTCCTTGCGCTATCAGGTTAATCCCCATTTCCTGTTCAATACGCTGAATTCGCTGTCCAGCCTCGTCATGACCGGAAAGCCGAAAGAGGCCGAAGCGATGATCCAGAACCTGTCCAATTTTTATCGGACAAGCCTGTCGTCCGATCCGCTGGAAGATGTCACGCTCGCAGACGAGGTCGAACTGCAGCGGCTATATCTTGAAATTGAAAGCGTGCGCTATCCCAAAAGGCTGCGCGTCAAAATCGACATTCCAGACGCTTTGATGGGGCAGCATGTTCCGGCATTGATCTTGCAACCTTTGGTCGAAAACGCGATTAAATATGGCGTATCCCGCACCACCCGCCCTGTAAAATTGACAATCAGCGCCAAGGCTGCGGGCGATGTTCTGATCCTCAGCGTGCTGGATGACGGCGAAGCGGTCGATCCAGACCATGTCGGCGGAAATGGCATTGGCTTGGCCAATGTCCGTGACCGTTTGGAAGCGCGCTATAAGTCGGCGGCGCGCCTCGATACGCACGCAATGTCTGGCGGCGGCTTTGTCGCCAATCTGCATTTGCCCCTAAGCCGAGGGATGATCCGATGAAGCGGCTGCGGACGTTGATTGTCGATGACGAACCTTTGGCGATTGAGCGTCTGCAAATATTGAGCGCAGATCATCCCATGATCGAAATTGTGGGCACGGCAAATGACGGTGTGGAGGCGCTGCGGATTGCCCAGACATTGACGCCTGACCTGATTTTTCTCGACATTGGCATGCCCAAAATGGATGGCATAAACGCTGCCCGCGCCTTGGGACTAATGCCGAAAAAACCCGCAATCATCCTGATCACGGCGTATGATAATTTCGCGGTTGAGGCGTTTGACCTCGACGTCGTCGACTATGTGCTAAAACCTGTGTCAAGCGAACGTCTTGGCCGCGCAATTACCCGCGCATCTGGCACGCCTGAAACTGAGGCGGCTGTGACAGAGGCTTCGGCAAAAACGAACAGCCGCTACGCGCATGAATTTTGGGTATCCCACCGCACGGAGCTTATTCGGGTCGCCGCGATGGACATTGAACGGATTGAGGCCGAGCGGGATTATATGCGGCTGCACACCAATGGCCGCAGCTATTTGCTGCACCAGACGATTTCTGCGCTGGAACAAAGATTGGACCCCGAACAATTTCAGCGCATTCACCGCAGCCATATTGTCCGCCGCGATCTGATCACGGGTCTTCGGCATGAAGGTGGCGGGGTCTGGCACGCTTTGCTGGGCGAGGATCAGGCGATGCGCATCGGGCGCAAATATCTCGCCGACGTCAAACGGCTGGCCGGAAAGTAAGAAACTCCGGCAGAGGTCCGCCGGAGTTTTATCTCTCTATAATGTTCAGTTATTTACGACGATTGCCCGGCTATCGAAAGCAAGCCGGCGCTTTTCCAGATAAGCGGCGACGACGCGTTCACGCGTTGGCGCAACCTTAAGATAGGCGGCAGCTTCGCAATTCTGCTGGTCTTGGCGTTCGGCCAATGTCCATCCGCGCGGGGTGCCACACACTTTTTTCACGGCCTGCCGGATACGCGTGTCGAGCCGCGCGCGGCCTTCTGCCGACGCAAGATCAAGGTCGGCGTGACGCACATTCTCAGACCTTATATTGGCCATGGCGGGTGCAGCTACCATCATAAATGCGGCAAGGGTGAACGATGAAATCATGTGCTTGGGGGATGCCATAACTATACCTTTCAAATGGGCTGCGGCGTAAGGCCGCAAACCACAGGGGGGAGAGGGTTGCAGGCGGACCAACATATGAAGCTGGGGAGCATGAAAGGCAGCCCGCCTACGGACACATAGCTACGCTGACTGTGTTATCCATGCATGACAGTTTCGATGAAGCGCACAGATGGTCGATGAGCCGACCAAAGTCACGTCCAACGCACCCAATTGGTCGACCAACGACCAAAATGGCCACTTCGTCTATGAAATTATGCTTTTAAATCAAACCTGCAAGCGGGCTGGAGGGGTCCGCATATAGTCGACGCCCCATACGGCCCGCCAGATAGGCCATGCGGCCCGACTGGACCGCCAATTTCATGGCCGTTGCCATCGCGACGGGATTTTTCGCCTCGGCAATCGCGGTGTTCATCAACACGCCATCGCAGCCCAATTCCATCGCGACGGCAGCATCGGACGCCGTGCCAACACCCGCATCGACCAGAACCGGAACCTTCGCGCCTTCGACAATCAAGCGGATGGTGACGCGGTTTTGAATACCAAGCCCCGACCCAATGGGTGCACCAAGCGGCATCACCGCCACGGCCCCTGCATCTTCCAATTGCTTGGCGGCAATCGGGTCATCGACGCAATACACCATCGGCAGGAAGCCTTCCTTGGCCAAAACCTCGGTCGCCTTCAACGTTTCACGCATATCGGGATACAAAGTCTTGGCTTCGCCCAATACCTCAAGCTTGACCAGATCCCAGCCACCCGCTTCGCGCGCCAACCGCAAGGTGCGTATCGCGTCATCGGCGGTGAAGCATCCGGCGGTATTGGGCAAATAGGTATATTTTTTGGGATCGATATAATCGGTTAGCATCGGTGCCTTGGGGTCCGATACATTGACGCGCCGCACGGCCACGGTGATAATCTCTGCACCCGACGCCACAAGCGCGGCGGCGTTTTGTTCAAAATCCTTATATTTGCCGGTCCCAACAATCAGCCGCGAATGAAATGTCCGACCTGCAACGGTCCAGCTATCGCTCGGGGCGCTGCCCTGCCCGCCGCCGACAAAATGGACGATCTCCAGCCTATCACCATCCGCCAAGACCACATCTTCCAACGTTGAGCGCGCGACAATCTCCAAATTACGCTCCACCGCGACTTTTGCCGGATCAAGGCCGATATCGCGGACAAGATCGGCCACAGTGGCATGTGTGCGAAAACGGCGCAGCTCGCCATTCAGCGTCAGGGAGATACTATCGGAGGACAAGGTAGAGGTCATTTCATCTCGCATTTTTTATTCACGGGCATATAGTGACGGGCGAGCACACTGCGCAACCGCTGCTTTGACATTATCTGGGGAATATACTTTGGCTGACCAGCCGGTAATCTTTGTTCTGAACGGACCAAATCTCAATTTGCTGGGCACAAGGGAGCCCGAAATTTACGGCACCGATACGCTGGATGATATCGCCGGCCATTTGGACGACCGCGCACGCGCCGCAGGGGCAGTGATTGATTTTCGGCACTCCAACCATGAAGGTCATTTGATCGATTGGCTGCATGAGGCGCAAGCCGTCGGCGCAAAGGCGGTTTTGTTGAACGCCGCTGGCTACACGCACACGTCGATCGCGATCTTGGATGCGATTAAGGCGATTAATGTTCCGGTGTTTGAAGTGCATTTATCCGACCCGCATCAGCGGGAAACTTTCCGGCATTTGAGCTATGTTGGCATGGCCGCGAAAGCGGTGTTTGCGGGGCATGGCGCAAAGTCGTACGAACTGGCGCTGGACGTAGCGTTACAACTTTGACATTAGGCGCTCCAAAGTAATTCAGGGGCCCAAGGAGTTTTACATGGCGGCAAAGACAGGAACTACTGGCAGCATGCAAGTCGACACGGACCTCGTCCGCGAACTGGCGGCTATGCTCAATGACACAGGCCTTAGTGAAATTGAGGTTGAGGACGGCGAACGCAAAATCCGCGTATCCCGCAATATGACCGCCATATCTGCGCCGATGATGGCTGCGCCCGTCACGGCCGCCGCCGCTGCGCCAGCACCCGCAGCCGCTGCACCAAGCGCCCCTGCGATATCTGCCAACGCCATGAAATCACCGATGGTGGGCACCGCCTATCTGACGCCTGAACCCGACGCCGCCCCCTTTGTCAGCGTGGGTCAGCAAGTAAAGGCCGGCGATACTGTCATGATTATCGAAGCGATGAAGGTCATGAACCCGATTGTCGCCGCTACGTCAGGCACAGTCACCGAAATCTTGGTCGAAAGCGGTCAGCCGGTTGAATTTGACCAGCCCTTGTTGGTGATTGCGTAAATATGACCATTGAAAAAATCCTTATCGCCAACCGTGGCGAAATTGCGCTGCGTATTCACCGTGCTGCGCATGAAATGGGGATCAAGACGGTTGCCGTCCATTCGACCGCTGATGCCGATGCTATGCATGTGCGGTTGGCAGATGAGGCGATTTGCATCGGGCCGCCTTCTGCGACCGACAGCTATTTGAACATTCCGGCGATTATTTCTGCCGCAGAAATCAGCCATGCCGATGCGATCCATCCCGGCTATGGTTTCTTGTCGGAAAATGCCCAATTTGCCGAAATCGTCGAAAGCCATGGCATTACATGGATTGGCCCCAAGCCCGAGCATATCCGCACGATGGGCGACAAGGTCGAGGCGAAGCGGACCGCAGGCGCATTGGGCTTGCCGCTCGTCCCCGGTTCCGACGGCGCGATTGAGGATGTCAATGAAGCCAAAGCGATAGCGCGTGAAATTGGCTATCCGGTGATCATCAAGGCGGCCTCCGGTGGCGGTGGGCGCGGCATGAAGGTCGTGAACAGCGAAGAAGAGCTAGAGACCCAAATGCAGCAAGCAGGGTCCGAAGCGAAAGCCGCCTTTGGCGACGCGACGGTCTATCTCGAAAAATATCTCGGCAACCCGCGCCATATCGAATTTCAGGTCTTTGGCGATGGCAATGGCAACGCCGTTCACCTTGGCGAGCGCGATTGTTCGTTGCAGCGGCGCCACCAAAAAGTTTTGGAAGAAGCGCCGTCCCCCATACTGGCAACGGCCGAGCGGGATCGCATGGGCAATATCTGCGCCAAGGCGATGGCTGATATGGGCTATCGCGGGGCGGGCACCATTGAGTTCCTTTGGGAAAATGGTGAATTCTATTTCATCGAAATGAACACACGATTGCAGGTCGAACATCCGGTCACCGAAATGATCACGGGTATCGACCTTGTCCGCGAACAAATCCGCGTGGCCGAAGGCAAGCCGCTGTCGTTTAGCCAAGAGGATGTGACCTTCACGGGCCATGCGGTGGAATGCCGGATCAACGCCGAAGACCCGCGCACCTTCATGCCGTCACCTGGCACCGTAAGCTGGTATCACCCGCCCGGCGGCCTGTATGTCCGCGTCGATAGCGGCCTATATCATGGCTATAAAGTCCCGCCATATTATGACAGCATGATTGCCAAGTTGATCGTTTATGGTCAGACGCGTGAAGGATGCCTGATGCGCTTGCGCCGGGCGCTGGGCGAATTTGTGATTGAGGGCATGAAGACCACTATCCCGTTGCATCAACGGTTGTTGGAAGAGCCTGATTTCCAAAACGGCAATTACACCATCAAATGGCTTGAAGAATGGCTGGCGAAGGACGCGGAATAACCCTCTCCCGCCGTGCGGCGGCCTTTGGGCTGGCGGCGCTGCCGCTGGTCGGTTGCGCGCCTATAGGGCCCGACCGTGATGTATTGTTTATTCCCGCGGACAAGGCCGCCGCGCTCAAGCCTGATGACCCGAAGCGGCTGTTAGAGCTGATAAAGCTCGACCCCGCGATCCGGCTCGATATGCGCTATGCGACCGCCAATAATTTTACCGGCCAAATATTGTATGACGAAGCCCGTGCCTTTTTGGCGGCCCCGGCGGCACAAGCGGTCGCGCGTGCCAGCAAAATGGCGCAGGCCGACGGCTTTGGCCTGACGATTTACGATGCCTATCGCCCCTGGCGCATTACTAAAAAGCTGTGGGACGCAACGCCAGTTGGCCCGAAAAAAGATTATGTCGCTAACCCCAAACGCGGGTCAAAACATAATCGTGGCTGCGCAGTCGATCTGACCTTGCATGATCTGCAGACTGGGCAACTTGTAGAAATGCCCACCGAGTTTGATGATTTTTCCGAAAAAGCACATCGCGATTATATGGGCGCGTCTGCGGTGGCCATTGCCAACCGTGCGCGGCTAGCACGCTATTTGGAGGCTGAGGGTTTTGTCGGCCTGTCCAACGAATGGTGGCATTTTGATTTTACCGGGTGGGAGCAGTTCCCGGTTATGGATATTCCATTTAACAAGATCGCTTAACGTATCCGTTCATCTAAATGCTTCCTTTCATGAACGTGAATGCTCGGTTCAGCTGCGCTTCAGCAGAATAGATGCAGACCGTGTCCGACGCAGACGCATGGTGCCTCTGCCATGGAGACCTGCCATGAAAAAATATATGTTAATGACTTTGGCGACCGCGACGGCGCTTTCGTCCATACCGGCGCATGCTGCACCGGCCGCACCCGTGCGCGCCGACATGATGGTCGAATACTTTGCGGATGTTTCGCGTGAAGAACGGCGTGCCGAACGGCAAGAGGCCCGCGCCAACCCGACGCCCGCAGCAGACGTCATAAATCGCGCCGCGCCGCAACGTGATAACAACCGCGCAGAACGTCCGCGGGATGTTGCGCGCACCGAACGACCCGACGCGCGCCAAGACGGCCGTTATTTTGATCGCAACCGGGATGGTGACCTCGACCGCCGCTGGGATCGTAATCGCGATGGCAATCTGGACCGGAATTGGGATCGCAACCGGGATGGCCGGCTCGACCGCCGCTTCGACCGCAATGATGATGAACGCATTGACCGTCGTTATGATAGGAACCGCGATGGCCGATTGGACCGGAGCCAAATCGGCCGCTGGACCCACAACTGGCGCAATGACAATCGCTATAACTGGCGTAAATACCGTGAGCAGAACCGGCACTATTTCCGTCCCGGCCGTTATCACGCCCCCTATCGCGATCAACATTATCGCCGCATTTCCATTGGCTTTTCCTTAGGCTCGGCCTTTTTTGGTCCGCGCTTTTGGATCGACGCCCCTTGGCAGTATCGCCTGCCCGCCGCTTATGGCAGCTACCGTTGGGTGCGGTATTATGACGATGTCCTTTTGGTCGATGTGCGCAATGGCCGTGTGGTCGATGTCATTCGCGACTTTTTCTGGTGAATGCATAAAAATTAAAAAGCCCGGACCCAATCGTCTGGGCTTTTTTTTGCTTGTAACCTTGGCCTAAGCTGACCAAGCTCTCTCCCATATAAAGGGGAGAGTTTTTGATGTTCCGTTGTCTTTTACTTGCAAGCGCCGCTCTATCCTTGGTCGCGCCCGCGTCCGCCGCGACGCAAGCCATTATCGTTGGCAACCTCATCCCCGATGCGGCAACCGGTCCCACTGGGCCAGCGGTCATCTTGGTCGAAGACGGACGGATTAAGGACATCGCCAAGGGCATCAACAATCCGTTTCAGGCGGACAGCGTCGTTGACCTGTCGACCAAGACCTTGGTCCCCGGCCTCATTGACCTCCATGTCCATTTAACTGGCGACCCTGGCGATGATTATCGTGACGAGGCGGTGAACCCGGACGAATGGGGCGTTGTCATGGGCGTGAAGAACGCGGCGTTGACGGTCAAGGCTGGCTTCACCACCGTGCGTGAGGCGGGCTCTGCACAAAATACCGCTTTTGTCCTGCGCCGGGGCACCGCAGAAGGCCGCATCATTGGCCCGCGCATCATTGCGGCTGGACCCGCTTTGTCGATCGTCGGTGGACATGCCGATGTTTCAGGTTTCCGCAACGACGTCATTGCCACATTGGAATCGGGCTATACCTGCACAGGGCCTGTCGAATGCGCCGAAAAAGTGCGCAAATCATCACGCGCAGGCGCGGATGTCATCAAAATCACCGCAACGGGCGGCGTCTTGTCGCAACAGGGCCGCGGGTTAGAGGCGCATTTCACCAACGAAGAAATGCTGTCCATCACCAACACCGCCCATTCGCTTGGGCTAAAGGTCATGGCGCATGCCCATGGCGCGCGCGGTATTGAAGCGGCATCCGCGGCAGGCATCGATTCCATTGAACATGGCACATTCGCCGATGAGGCGGCGTTGAAAATGATGAAAGCCAAGGGCACTGCCTTGGTGCCCACGTTAATGGCGCTGGAGGGCGTGCGCGCCCGTCTGGGCAAGGGCATCTATACCCCCACGGTTGAAGTGAAGGCAAAGCAAGCCGTGGAGGCCGCTGGCCGCCAGGTCCGGCGCGCCAAAGCCATGGGCGTCACCGTCGCCTTTGGCACCGACGCGGGCGTATTTGAACATGGCCGCAATGGCAGCGAATTTGCCTTATTGGTGAACGCCGGAATGACCCCGACCGAAGCATTCGCCAGCGCCACCACGGTTGCCGCCAAAACGCTTGGGCTGGAAAATGACATTGGCCGCATTGCGGTTGGCTATTCGGCGGATCTGGTCGCCGTGAACGAAAATCCGCTCACCAATATTCGCACGCTCGAAAAGGCGGAATGGGTCATGGTAAGAGGACGCATCATTCCGTGATTCGGTGATCTTATGCAGACAGATACGCCCAGCAAAGAATTTGATCCCAATAATGATCCCGCCAAGCTGGCGCGGATTGGCGCGCATGTTACCAAAAGGTTGAACGCCAATCCGCTGGTGCAGCAGGTCGAGCATCCCGATGCGCAATTATATGTCTATCAAGGGTTTTTAAGCGCCAAAGATTGCAAGACATTGATTGCGAAAATTGATGCCGATGCCGTGCCCTCCACTCTGTACAAAGGCACTGAGGAAAAGGGTTTCCGCACCAGTTACAGTTGCCATCTCAACCGGTGGGACGCATTCATCGCCAAAGTCGAAGCACGGATGAGCGATGTTTTGGGTATCGACAATGATTATGCTGAAACCATGCAGGGGCAGCGCTACCAAGTCGGCCAAGAGTTTAAGGCGCATCACGATTTTTTCCACCCCAGCCAAAGCTATTGGACGCATGAAGGCCCGGGCGGCGGACAGCGCAGTTGGACGGCCATGATCTTCCTGAACGAACCCAAAGAGGGCGGCGCGACCGAATTTCCGCATCTTGGCCTTGGAATCCGTCCGCAAGCGGGAATGATGCTGATGTGGAACAATGCGCAACCGGACGGGACGCTCAATTACAAAACATTGCATACGGGCACGCCGGTCACACGCGGGGTGAAGCATATAATCACCAAATGGTACCGGCAAAATAACTGGCTGGAGCTTACAAGCGCAAAGCCGTCTTAACGGCACATTATATCGCCTGCGCCGCAATAACTGTCGTCTGTCGAAATCATCTTGTGCTTGGCGGCGTTGACGCGGACAGCCATTCCCAATCACACAGCCCAATTTATGCCCATCTTAGAAATTTGTTAAATAACATTCGGAGAGTTTCCCATGAAAATAAGATCAAAAATCCTTTTGCTCAGCTGCGCTGCCTTGCTGTCACCTGTCGCCGCGCAGGCGCAGGTCACAACGACCGAAACCGCCGCCACCGAAAGCCAGAGACTGGCCGCGTTGTTTGCTGCGGATGATGAGGCCAGCCTGCAACGCAACCCGTTGAACGCGATGTTCCGGGGCGACATGCGCTATGCCGACCGATTTGGTGATTTCATCAGCGATGCCTATTTCGCCAATGAACGCAAAGCTGCCGAAGCCAATTTGGAGGCGCTGAAAAGCATCGACCGCGCCAAGCTGAACGCGACTGACAAAATCGCCTATGACGTGTTCAAGCAAAACCAGAACGATGCGCTCAAAGGCTTATCTAAAGAGATTATGGACCTGACCGTTGTTCGTCCGCTCAATCACTTTTTTGGCTTTCACACATTTTATCCGACCTTTGCCAGCGGACAGGGTGCTGCGCCGTTCAAGACGGTGCAGGATTATGACAACAACCTGAAACGGCATAAGGAATTTATCGTGCTCATGGATCGGTCGATTGACCGTTTCCGTCAGGGCATGGCCTCGGGCGTGTTCGAAACGAAAATGACGATCACGAACGTCGTCGATCAGTTGAATACGCAGCTCGCGCAAAAGACCGAAGAATCGCCTTATTTTGGGCCGGTCCTGAAATTCCCAGAAGGTTTCAGTGATGCCGACAAGGCACGACTGACGGCTGAATATCGCGATATCATCGAAAACGGCCTATACCCTGCCAATGCCCGCCTGCGCGATTTTCTGCGCGACAGCTATTTGCCCTTGGCGCGGGAACAAGTTGGCCTTTCGGCGATGAAGGGCGGCGAAGGCCTATATCAATATATGATCGAGCAAACGACGACCTTGCCGTTGAAGGCCGACGAAATCCACAATCTTGGTCTGTCCGAAGTCGGGCGTATTAAATCGGGCATGGAGGCGATCCGCAAGGAAGTTGGCTTCAAAGGCACTTTGCCCGAGTTTTTCGAACATCTGCGTTCAGATCCAAAGTTCAAACTCGCCAGCCGTGATGCCTTGACGCAGGGTTATTATGACATTGGCAAGATTGTCGATGCCAAGATTTCGACACAGTTCAAATATCTTCCCAAGGCGCCGCTTGAAATTAAGCCTTATGAAGAATTCCGCGAAAAATACGAAGCGGGCGGCAGCTATCAATCCGGTACGCCCGATGGTTCACGCCCCGGCACATTTTATTTTAATGCCTATGACCTGCCCAGCCGCACGACCCCTGGCATGACCACGCTCTATCTGCACGAAGGTGCGCCTGGGCACCATTTCCAAATCAGCATCGCACAGGAAAATGAAAAATTGCCTGCCTTTATGCGCTTTGGCGGCAACACCGCTTATGTCGAAGGCTGGGCGCTATATTCGGAAACCTTGGGCTATGACATGGGCCTGTTCAAAGACCCGTATCAACGCTTCGGCACATTGTCGGACGAAATGCTCCGCGCCATGCGCCTCGTCGTTGATACAGGCCTCCATAGCAAGGGTTGGACGCGCGAACAGGCCATCGACTATATGCTCGCCAATAGCGACATGGGCAAAACCGACGCAACCGCAGAGGTGGAACGCTATATCGCCATTCCAACGCAAGCCTTGGCGTATAAAATCGGTGCGCTCACAATCATGCGCCTAAAGGACAAGGCCAAGACGCAATTGGGCAAAAAATTCGATGTGCGCGAATTCCACAATCAAGTTTTGAACACCGGCGCGTTGCCGCTCACTGTTCTCGAAAAGAAAATCGACGATTGGATATCAGCGTCGAAATAAAGACATAAGCTTCCCGGTGAGAATGCTTGCCGGGAAGCTGCGGTCAGGACCACTTGATTGGTTTGGCACGTTGATATAGCTCCTCGCGCAGGGGAGAGTTATTTATGCCAAGTTTTGCCGCCAGCCTTGCTGGTTTTGTATTGCGCACCACGGGCTATTATCGCCGAATGTTCAGCGGTGGTCCGCAATTTGAACAGAATATAGCAAAGATCCGTTCCGCGCCCTTGCCAGCGCCCAAGGCGCATGCCGAAGTCGATATACGGCACAGCGAATTTCAGGGCCGTCCTGTTTGGCACCTTGCCCCAAAAAATGCCACGCCAACGGCGCATATCTTGTTCTGGCATGGCGGCGGCTATGTTTATCCGGCAACCGACATCCACTGGAAATTTCTGTCCCATATGGCGGCGCAACATGGCTGGTCCATCACCGCGCCGCTTTATCCGCTCGCCCCGGAAAACACCGCCGCGCATATCACCAATTGGGCGATGGATTATTATGCCGCCTATCTGGCAGAAATGGGTGACACAGCCTTTATCATGGGCGGCGATTCTGCCGGTGGCGGTCTGACCGCTGCATTGGCGCACATGGCGCGCGACAAGGGGCACGCTTTGCCCGCCAGCCTGTTGCTCATCTGTCCATGGCTCAATCTTGACCCATCACATCCCGACCAACAGAAAACAGAACCCCGCGATGGCATCCTGACCATCAGCGGGATTTCCGCTGGCGGCTTGCTATATGCGGGCGACCTGCCACGCACCGACCCACGATGCAGCCCAATTTTCGGCAATTGGGACGGACTACCTCCGATCCTTGCTTTTGCTGGCGGTGACGACATATTGGTCACGGACTCACGCGCGTTAAAGGCCAAGCTGCCCTCAGTGGAACTGATCGAGCTTGCGGGCATGCTGCATGATTGGCCCATTTTCAATTTCCGGGAGTCGCGCAAGGCGCAGGCAAAAATGGCCAATTTTGTCGCACCGGCAGTGACGTAACGCATTTGCGTACGGGCCGGCCAGGCTTTATGCTTTCTGCATGAATAGGGGCACATCATGCCTGCGGTAAAGGCCGCCAATCCGCGCGACGTTTTCGCCGCAGAGGACTGGCGCGCCATTACCCGCCTGTCGCGTTGGCGCGGCATTTGGCTCGTGCTCCATGCTTGGATCGTTGTCGCACTCGCGGCCTTTGGCGGCGCGGCGGCATGGGATTATCACTGGCTCGCCGGCATTCTGGTGACGCCATTGGCGCTGGCGATATTGGGCGGGCGGCAATTGGGGCTTTCGATCCTGATGCATGATGGCGCGCATGGCTTACTGCACCCCAACCGCCAGGCCAATAACTGGCTGGGTCAATGGCCGACGGGCGCTGCGACGGGCAGCGATTTATTCGCCTATCGCACCTATCATTTGACGCACCATAAATATACGCAGCAGCCCGAAGACCCAGATCTTTCTCTGTCCGCCCCCTTCCCCACCAGCCGCGATAGCCTGCGCCGCAAATTCATCCGCGACCTGACGGGGCAGACATTTTACAAGCAACGCCGCGCGCAATTTGCGGCCGCCCTGCGCGGGCCGAGCACGACCGCGCGCACGGTTGGCCGGTTCTTAGCCTTACAAGCCATATTGCTGACGATATCTTTGCTCGTCTGGGGCTGGATGCCATTTCTGCTGTGGCTGGCCGCACTGGCCACGACTTTTCAGTTGTTCCTGCGTATCCGCAACATTGCCGAACATGCCTGCACCCCGACCGGCAGCGGTGACCCATTCACCCATGCGCGGACCACTTATGCGGGTCTGATCGCCCGTGCGACCGTCGCGCCTTATTGGGTCAATTATCACAGCGAGCATCATCTGTTCATGGGTGTGCCCTGCTACAATCTGGCGGCGACCCATCGCTTGCTGGGGTCCGGCGGCTATCATCCGAAGATGACCTTATCGCCCCATTATCGCGACGTTCTGGCGCAGGCCGTCACCTGACGGAGGACGCAGGCGCGCTTTCGCGCTTAATGACCTCCAGAAGCGCGTCGATTTTTGCATGCAAACGCATGATTTCGAGTTCGGCCCGCAAATTGACTTCATAATCATGCGCGGCGGCAATGCGATCTTTGGCCGACTGGCGATTTTGACTCATCATGATGATTGGCGCTTGAATTGCTGCAACCGTTGACAGCATCAGGTTTAGAAAGATGAACGGATAAGGGTCAAAGGCTTTGCCCAATTGGCCCAATATCCCGGAGTTCAAAAGCATCCAGCCGAGCAGCACGGCGGCAAAGACCAGGATGAATTTCCATGAACCGCCCACTGCCGCAACCTTGTCCGACAGGCGCTCACCAAAGGTCGCCTGTTCATCGACAATATCGCCGACATCACGGCTGGTGCGTTGCACATATTGAATATGGTGCAGCACCTTGGCCTCTTCGGCCTCCAACTGATCCAACGACTTTCCCAAAAGTTCAATCGCCAGCTTCGCGACGGACGGCAGTTCTTTCATGATAAAACTCCTGCAATGTACCAACTGGACGACGCGCTTTTTGTTTATGCAAGCGCCTCCGCGATGAGCTGGCGCGAATTTTCGATGCCATAGAGCGCGATGAAGCTGCCCATGCGTGGCCCCGCGCTTGAACCCAAAAGCGTTTCGTACAAGGCCTTGAACCAATCACGCAGATTTTCAAATCCGCCCTCTTTGCCGATTTCATAGACGATGTTCTGAATATCCTCGGCGCTGGCATCGGCGGGCAATTCCGTCAGCCGCGCATCCAGCGTTTGCAACGCAGCTATCTCGACGCCCTCAGGCTTACGCTTTTGCAAGGTTGGCGCGACAAAATCGCGGTTATAGGCGAGCGCAACCGGGATCAGCTCGGCCAGTTCCGGCGCGTTTTCGGGCGAGACATTATCGGCATAATTGCCCAGATACGCCCAAACCTGCGCCTCGGTTGCGCCTGCCCCCATCACGCCGACAAGGTTCAGCAATAGGCCAAAGGTCACGGGCGGCTGCCCGCTGGGTACTTGGCCATTGTGGACATGGTGCACCGGGTTGCCCAGCCGCTTTTCAATGGGTTGGTCATGCCATTGCGCGCGGAACTGGAAATATTCGTCGACGGCCTTTGGCACCACGCCCAAATGCAGTTGCTTGGCGCTTTTGGGTTCGCGAAAAGCGTAAAAGGCCACGCTGTTTTCGGTGCCATATTTCAACCAATCCTCGAGCGCGAGGCCATTGCCCTTGGACTTGGAAATCTTCTCGCCTTTTTCATCGAGGAACATTTCGTAAATCAGGCTTTCGGGCGGACGTCCGCCAAGGACGCGCGCGATTTTGCCCGATTGCACGCCGCTGTCGGTCAAATCCTTACCATACATTTCATAATCAACGCCCAACGCCACCCAGCGCATCGCCCAGTCGACCTTCCATTGCAGCTTTGACTTACCGCCCAAGACCGATTGCGTGACCATGTCGCCATCATCCTCAAACCGCACAAGGCCCGCCGCGGCATCGACAACTTCAACGGGCACTTGCAGAACGACGCCGCTCTTTTCGCTGATCGGCAAAATCGGCGAATAGGTCGCGGCGCGTTCCTTGCGCAACGTCGGCAGCATGATGTCCAATATGCCCTGATAATTGCGCAGCACATTTTTCAAGGCATCGTCAAACACGCCGCTTTCATATTGCGACGCAGAGGAGATGAATTCATATTCAAAGCCAAACTGATCCAGAAAATCGCGCAGCATCGCATTATTATGCGCGGCAAAGCTTTCGAACTTTTCAAACGGATCGGGAATGCGCGACAAAGGCTTGCCCAAATGTTCGGTCAGCATCTTTTGGTTCGGCACATTGTCCGGCACTTTGCGCAGGCCATCCATATCATCCGAAAATTCTATTAAGCGCGTTGGCGCGTCGGATAGCGTCCGGAACGCATTGCGCACCATCGTCGTGCGCAGCACTTCGTTAAAGGTGCCGATATGCGGCAAGCCCGACGGGCCATAGCCACATTCGAAGATAATCGCCTGACCATCGGCCTTGCCATTGGGATAGCGTTTCAGCAAACGCCGCGCCTCTTCATAAGGCCAGGCTTTTGATGCCAATGCTATGTCGCGAAGGTCAGTCACGTGTTGCTCTTTCGTTCCAAATACGCCTATCAGGGCTGATGGAAACTCCACTAGCCTTTCCTGCGCTCCATGCAAGCCATGCCGGTATTTGGATGGGCAGCAGCGACGGACAGGTGCAATCCATCAGCAAGGGCGAAGCGGCGGGCCGGGCTGCAGAAACGCCGATGGTCATGCTCAATGCGCCTTTGGTCGCACAACGGCTTGGCTATCCCGATTTGTCGGGGCTCGACCTTCTGGAGCTGTATGCCTTTGTCTACCCCGCGCGCTTTGCGGTGCCCACACCCAAGGGATTGGCAAAGACTTTGGGCCTGCCTGCGCCAGCGACCGATCAAGAGGTGCCGACATTTTTGCTGCACGCCGCGCGCAATTTGCTGTCGATGCTGGGCGATCCTGCGTGGGCCGAACGCGAAGGCGCGTGGGATTCGGCGCAAGCGTTGATGCGCCTGCGCTGGCCATGGGCCAATCTGGTATTGGCGCAGCTTAAAAAGCCCGAGCGGCCCGAACGCTGGTTGTTCAGTCGCCTGCCCGAATGGGAAGAAGCACCGCCGCGCACCCCGCCGCGCGTCGTCACGTTGCAGGCCGATGCCGTGCAAGAACGCTTGGCATCGCTTGTCGGTGGCTCTGCGGAAACACGGCAGGGCCAACGCGATTTTGCGCAAGCGGCGGCAGATATTTTCGCGCCGCGTAAGGGCAAGGGCGAACCGCATATGCTGCTGGCCGAAGCGGGCACGGGTATTGGCAAGACGCTTGGCTATTTGGCCCCGGCCAGCCTATGGGCGACCGCCGCCGATGGCACCGTGTGGATATCGACCTTCACCAAAGCGCTGCAACGGCAATTGGTGCGCGAGGCGAAGCGGCTTTACCCCGACCATGAAACCTTCAAGTCCAAGGTCGTGGTGCGCAAGGGCCGCGAAAATTATCTGTGCCTTTTAAACTTGGAGGACGCCTTGCAAGGCGGCTTTGCCGGACGTGCGGCGATCCTCGCGCATTTGGTCGCGCGCTGGGCGGCCTATTCGCATGATGGCGATATGATCGGCGGCGATTTGCCCGGTTGGCTACCGACTTTGTTCCGGCGCAATGGCTCCAATGCTTTGACCGACCGGCGCGGCGAATGCATTTATGCGGGATGCCCGCATTATAAAAAATGCTTCATCGAACGCGCCGCACGTTCATCGGTGCAGGCCGAAATCGTCATTGCCAATCACGCACTGATGATGGTCAACGCCGCGCGCGGGCGGGATGAACAAAACCGCCCAAGCCGGATTATTTTTGATGAAGGCCATCATCTTTTTGACGCAGCAGATTCGATGTTTGCCGCCGCGCTGACGGGCCAAGAAACCATTGAGCTGCGCCGCTGGGTCATTGGCCCCGAAGGCAAGGCACGCGGGCGGCGGCGCGGGCTTTCGGCGCGGCTGGCCGATGTCGCGTCTTATGATGAAGAAGGCGGCCTCGCCATTGAAATGGCGCGCGTCGCGGCGGAGGCTTTGCCCGGCGATGGATGGTTGGCACGTTTGGCCGAAGGGGCGCCATCGGGACCAATTGAGCATTTGCTCGCCGCCATTCGGGCGATGGTGTTCGCCCGCGACGAGACCAACGCGACCGAAAGCGGCTATGGTCTGGAGACGGAGCTTGCTGATCCTGACCCGCAAGTCATTGACGCCGCCGCAGATGCGGCAACCGCGCTGGAGGCGCTGGCACGACCTTTGACGATATTGGGGCAGCGGTTGGAGGCGATGATAGCCGATCCGCCAGATTGGCTCGATGGTAGCGCCCGTGCGCGCGTTGAGGGGGCAACCGCAAGCTTGAGCTGGCGCATCGACACGTTGCGCGCATGGATATCGATGTTGGCACGCGCCGTCGGCCCCGTTGACCCCGAATATGTCGACTGGCTAGCGATTGAACGGTTTGAAGGCCGCGAAATGGATATTGGCATGCACCGCCGCTGGCTCGACCCGATGAAACCCGTGGCGGAAATTGTACTAAAACCAAGCCATGGCGTGCTTGCCACATCCGCAACCTTGCGCAGTGGCGGCGACTGGCAAAATGCCGAAGCACGAACAGGGGCAAGTCATCTGGATAAGCCCGCGACGCATTTTTCGGCAATCAGCCCGTTTGACTACAGCGCGCAGGCCGAAGTGCTAATCGTCACGGATATTAAAAAGGGCGATGCTGCCGCCTTAGCAGGGGCCTATGCCGCGTTGATTACCGCATCGGGCGGCGGCGTGCTGGGCCTGTTCACCGCGATACGGCGGTTGCGATCCACATATGCGCGTATCGCCGACCGCTTGGCGCGCGATGGCCTGCCTTTATATGCGCAACATGTCGACCCCATTGATACCGGAACATTGGTCGACATATTCCGCGATGACCCACATGCCAGCTTGTTGGGGACCGACGCATTGCGCGACGGGGTGGACGTGCCGGGCCATTCGCTACGCTTGGTTGTCATGGAGCAAATCCCGTGGCCCCGCCCCGACATATTGCACCGCGCGCGGCGTTTGAAACATGGCGGCATGGAATATGATGATCGCATCATCCGCGCCAAAATGGCGCAGGCCTTTGGCCGCCTGATCCGCAGCGCCGGCGACAAAGGCCATTTTGTGCTGTTGTCATCAGCAGTGCCAAGCCGGCTGTTGTCCGCATTCCCGCCCGGCACACCCATTCGCCGTGTGACGCTGGAGGAGGCGGTGCATTCGGTAAAATCAGGTCTTTCGTCTGACACAAATTTGCGGCAGGACGCTTTAAAGCCGTTGGAAGAGAGCAACCCGATTTGACCTTCACCCTTACCTTGTTCCGCCATGCCAAATCGAGCTGGGATGACACCGTCCCGCGGGACTTTGACCGACCACTCAATAAACGCGGCGAAAGGGCAGCGGTCACGATGGGCGTATGGGTGAAACGCAACGGATTGACCTTTGACCATGTTGTCGCCAGCCCCGCCGTGCGGGTGATCGAAACCATTGACCAATTTGTGAAGGGCACTAGCGATCGCATGGATCCCAATTGGGACCGCCGCATTTATCTGGCGTCCTCTGCAACGTTGATGGACGTGCTGCGCGATCAGTCCGATGAACATAAAAACCTGCTGATGGTCGGGCATAATCCCGGGCTAGAGGATCTTGTATTCGACATTTGCCCCGACGATGGCGCTTCGCCGTTGCGTGATTTGGTTTGGGAGAAATATCCGACGGCCGCCATTGCACGGATGGAGCTCAACATCACGCGCTGGGCCGAACTGGATCGCAGATGTGGGCAACTCACCCACTTCATCCGGCCCCGCGATCTCGACCCCGAACTCGGACCCGAAGACGAATGACGCCTGTTATCTGGCGCGCGGCCGATGCGGCTGACGCCGAAGCACTCGCGTATCTAGGCGCGGCGACTTTCATGGCAACCTTCGCCTTTGACCATCCCGGCCAACCGATGATGGAACATTTGCGGCAAGAACATAGCGCCGCATATTACGCCAGGGCGCTCTGCGATCCGGCAACCGATATTTTACTAGGCGAAACCCCGCTGGGCGCACCTATTGGCTATGCCATGATCACGCCGCCTTCGCATCCTGCGTTGCAGCAAGAGGGCGATATCGAACTGAAACGTATCTATTTGCTGGGCCCATGGCAGGGCGGTGGTAACGGCAAAGACCTGCTAGATCTCGTTTTCGCAGTCGCCGAAAAACGCATGGCAAAACGCCTTTTGCTGTCCGTCTATGAAAAAAATGTCCGCGCCATTGGCTTTTATGAGCGCACCGGATTTGGTGCCATTGGCGAAACGGTCTTCATGGTTGGCCCTGTGCCTTTCCGCGACTTGGTCTACGCCCGGAATATGGATTAGGCGGCCGCCAAGGCGGACGCCAGCCGGTCGCGCACCGCCTGCAAAGCCCCAAGGTCGAACGCAGCAACGGGCGCTATGGGTGTTGAAGTAGGTGTAGATGCGGACGGTTGCGGCTGCGCATCCTTTGCTCCGCCTTCCGTCAGAAAACGCCGGGCGCCCTTCACGGTATAGCCTTCTTCATACAGTAAACGGTGAATAGTATGCAGCAGGGCCACATCTTCAGGACGATACAACCGCCGGCCACCCGCACGCGTGAGCGGTTTCAACATGGGAAATTGTTCTTCCCAGTACCGCAATATATGCGTGCGCACGCCCAACGCCTCCGCCATTTCACCAATATTACGGAAGGCATCAGCCGATTTTTCGGGCATAAATGTTACTTTACCTTGTGACGCATGCCTTGGCTTGCACGGAATGTAAGAACCCGGCGTGGTGTAATCGGCACTTCTACGCCCGTTTTCGGGTTGCGGCCGATACGCTCCGCTTTGTCGCGCAGAACAAAGGTGCCAAAACCAGAAATTTTGACATTGTCGCCATTGAGTAAAGAACTGGTCATATGGCCAAGAATGGATTCGACCATCGCTGCGGCGTCCGCACGCGACAAACCAACTTGACGGTTAAGCATCTCGGCCAAATCAGCGCGAGTCAATGTTCCTGCATCAGCCATATTCGTCTCCGGCCCTTGACGTCGATTATTAAGCGACTTTGGTTAGTAAGCCCATAGCATACAATAGAAATTCGATTTGTAAATTAGCGATGTTAGGGAAATTACATCCGGACGATCGATGCGCCCCAGGTGAACCCGCCGCCCATTGCTTCCAAAACGACAATGTCGCCTGTTTTTATCCGACCATCGCGCACCGCGACATCCAAGGCCAAGGGAACCGACGCGGCAGATGTGTTTGCATGCTGGTCAACGGTGAGGACAACTTTGCTGGGATCAAGCGCCAGTTTCTTCGCCGTTGCCTCAATAATCCGGGCATTTGCCTGATGCGGAACGACCCAATCGATGTCGGCGGACGTCAATTCCGTTGCCGCCATCACCTCGTGCAATACATTGGTGAGATTGGTCACGGCGTGGCGGAACACTTCGCGCCCCTTCATCCGCAATTTGCCGACGGTACCCGTGGTGGATGGGCCGCCATCGACATATAATAATTCATTATGTTGGCCATCGGCGTGCAATTTGGTCGCCAGTACGCCGCGCGTGCCAACTTCGCCCGACAAGACAACCGCGCCAGCGCCGTCGCCAAACAACACGCATGTGGTGCGGTCTTCCCAGTCCAATATCCGGCTAAAGGTTTCGGCCCCGATGACTAAAGCATTATGGGCGGAACCGGCGCGGATCATGCTTTCGGCGACGGAAAAGGCATATAAGAAGCCCGAGCAAACCGCAGCCACATCAAAAGCCACACCGCCATTGCAGCCAAGCGCGTGCTGCACAATTGTGGCAGAGGCGGGGAATGTCTGGTCGGGCGTTGCGGTCGCCAATATGATAAGATCAATGTCACTTGCCGACATGCCGGCCGCGTCGAGCGCCTTACGCGATGCTTCGATCGCCAGGCTGGAAGTGGTTTCATCAGGCTCGGCAATGTGGCGGAACTTTATACCCGTCCGCTCGGTAATCCATGCGTCTGTCGTATCAACCTTATTGGCTAATTCGGCGTTGGACACGCGGTTGCGGGGAAGCGCCGACCCAGTGCCCTTAATCACGGCGCGAAGAGCGACTTCAGTCACGCGGCCCGTATCCGCGCCAGATCTTGCGTGATCCGTGCTGTAATGTCTTCTTCGACCAATCGCGCCGCGACCTCGACCGCATGGGCCACGCCTTTGATATTGGCGCTGCCGTGGCTTTTGACGACCACACCGTTCAGCCCCATGAACACCGCGCCATTATGATTATTGGGATCCAGATGATGCCGCAGCAATTCAGTGGCGGGACGCGATACCAGAAATCCGAATTTTGAACGGATGGAACTGGTGAAGGCCCGGCGCAAAAGATCCGTCACGAAACGGGCAGTGCCTTCGATGGATTTCAATGCGATGTTACCGGTAAAGCCATCGCAAACCACAACATCACATTCGCCCCGGTTGATCTTGTCGGCCTCAACAAAGCCCTGAAAATCCATGTGCAGCCCGGTCGCATCGCGCAAATGTTGCGCCGCGTCGCGCAATTCATCGGTGCCCTTCATTTCCTCGGTCCCGATATTCAGCAAGCGGACACGCGGACGGTCAAAGCCGAAGATGATACGCGAATACGCCGCACCCATCACGGCGAACTGGACAAGGTTCTTCGCTTCACACTCGGTGTTGGCGCCGAGGTCCAGCATCACCACATCGGTATCTTCAAGCGTCGGCAGCAACGCTGACAAAGCGGGTCGGTCGATGCCGGGCATCGTGCGCAGGGCTAGTTTGGCGGTGGCCATTAAAGCGCCAGTGTTTCCCGCGCTCACGGCGGCCCTGGCATCGCCAGCCTTCACGGCATTGATCGCCATGCCCATTGAACTGGTTTTGGCTTTACGCAAGGCGGCGCTGACCTTGTCATCAGCAGTGACGACAACATCGCTATGCAGGATTTCGGAAGCAGCGCGCAAATTGGGGTGTTTATCGAGGGCAGATTTAATCTGCTTTTCGTCACCCACCAATAGAAATTGGAAGCTGTCATGCCGGTGACGTGCCAAAGCCGCGCCTGCGATCATCACAGGAACGCCTTCATCACCGCCCATCGCGTCAATGGCGATACGCGGTTTCATCGACACCAGCTATTCTCCTTGAACAGGATTAGGCGACTGCCACCACTTCGCGGCCATTATAATGGCCACAGGCATCGCA
>CAIPUN010000168.1 GCA_903868245.1 uncultured Sphingomonadales bacterium
CCATGTCCGCGCCGTCTCGCCACATCGCCGTCATAACCGCGTCCACATAAGGCGCAAAGCAGGCAAGCCGCTGGGCCGCAATTGCACCACGCATCACGTATAGTGTGTTGAGAGGAAAGCGTGGATTCATCTTAAACGGTAACGCGTGCGCATTTACGAAGCGTTGAAATTCCAGCATTTCATATTTTTGTTTGGCGGGTGTTTCGGCATAGCGCATCATTGGCGCCTGATTATTTGTAAGCTTGAATAAGCCACCCAGCAGGACAGGCACATATACGACTTCTGCACCGGTTCGGGCACAAAGGTCCGGTAACATTTTGTAAGCCAAATAACTATTCGGTCCTCCAAAATCGAAGAGAAATTCAAAACTTTCGGCCATTTAAAAACTCTCCGTCCAGGGACGCAAATCCATTTCATGCGTCCATGCGCTACGGTGTTGCTGGTGCAAGGCAACATATTGCAGAGCAATCGCGTCGGGCGACAATATGCCGTCTGCTGCCTTTGCTGCCTCGAAATCTGGACGGATACCGCGGATGAAGGCCGTGTCGATGCCGCCGTCGATGATGACATGCGCGACATGAATGTTTTGCGGGCCGAGCTCACGCGCCATTGACTGCGCCAGCATCCGCAGCGCGCCCTTTGCGCCGGAAAAGGCGGAGAAACCTCTGCCGCCACGCATACTCGCGGTTGCGCCTGTGAAGATGATGGTGCCCGATTGGCGCGCGACCATGCGGCGTGCGGCCTCACGCCCCATCAGAAAGCCAGCGAATGCGGCCATTTCCCATACCTTGCGGTACACTTGCGCGGTCATATCAAGCACGGAGAAATTGACGTTCGCCCCGATATTGAAAACGGCAACTTCTATTGGCCCTACGTCGCGCTCAATCGCATCGACCATCATTACGACTTCGTCTTCGATACGCGCGTCTGCTGGGTACGCGCGAGCTTCATAACCTTCGGCCTGTATCGATTGTACAAGTGCTTTCAACTGATCGGCGTTACGCGCACGGCGGTTGACGCAGGCGACATAGCCTTCTCGTGCAAAAGCTTTGGCAATAGCCCCGCCTGTGGCGTCACCTGCGCCAACGATGAGAGCTGCCTTCTTCAATCTTTCTCAAGCGTGCATTGCAGTGGATGCTGGTTCTTCTGCGCGAAGTCCATCACCTGCGTGACTTTGGTTTCGGCAACTTCATAGGTAAAAATGCCACAGACGCCGACTCCCTTTTGGTGGACATGTAGCATCACGCGGGTCGCTTGATCGGTGTCCATCTGAAAAAACGCCTTAAGGACATGGATGACAAATTCCATCGGCGTGTAATCATCATTCAGCAGCAACACTTTATAGAGGCTTGGCTTTTGCGTTTTCGGGCGCGTGCGCGTGGCGAGGCCGACACCGGGTCTTCCATCATTTTTGTCATCGTCATCTTGCGCCATGGAAATCTGCATCAGCCTAAAATAGGGCAGAGGAGGGGGTCTCCGCAAGCCCCGTTCATTATCTAATCGGTTCTACCAAAAAGAAACCGCCCTTTCCTTAACAGAAAGGACGGTTGCTTCATGGAATTGCACCGGTCGATCTCGACGTCCTACCGCCAAAAGGAGGAGAGAGGGTGGCAGGTGCATGACCCACCGGCGCAATATCTTGCGAAAGCTTATGCAGCTTTCTTGAAAAGCTCTGTCATCGCCGCGATGCGGTTCGAGATAGGCTGGAACATTTCGCTGGCCAACTTAACCATCGCTTCCGTGTTCTTCGACCCCTGAGCAACAGCGGTATCAAAGCCCTTACGTGCCAGTTCACCCTGAAGCTTAACGAAGTCTGTTGGCGACTTGACCGAAGTCAACTCCTTGACGGCAACCTGAACCTCTTCGAAATTCTTCTTGGCGAATTCCATGTTGGTCTTGCCGATTTCCTGAGCACCCTTGGCAACGATCTTGCCAGCTTCGACAAAAGCTTCAACATTGGCTTTGTTGAATTCAACGGCTTCAGCAGCAAACTTTTTGCCCTTTTCAGCGGCTTCAGTTGCTTTTTCACGTACATCGGTGAAAAACTCAGCCGCCTTTTCAGCGGTCTTTTCTGCAGTGGCTTTAACTGTGTCAGTCATGTTGGATACTCCTTGAGTAAAGGGTGTTGTTTCAACAGACGCGGATTTCGGGCGCGGCAAAGTGGCAGGCGTTTCCACCTTAGTCTTCGCCACAGTGCTTGGAGCAGTTTTAAAAGCCACGCCCTTTGCCGCTGCAACTTCTGCAGTTTTTGCCGGGGCGTTAGTTTCTGTTTCGCTGGCCATGTGAAAGCACCATTTCTGTTGTGTTGCACTGCACAATAAATGCAAATGCAAACTCTGTCAACAAAAAATGGTGCAGTGCACAAAAAATCCTTAGGAGGCTTTAATCCGCCAAAGTCAGCCGTTCAAAGCGTTCATAATGATGATCGGCCGAACCGAATTGATTCTCAATCATCGTTGCCCGCTTGAAGAAATGACCGATAGCCAGCTCTTGCGTGATGCCGATGCCGCCATGCGTTTGAATGGCGCTTTGCCCAACAAACTTTGCTGAACGCGACACCTTTGCTTTGCATGCGGACACTGCCGCCATACGTTCTGCTGCTGGAAGATCGAGCTTAAGCGTCGCCATAGTGGTCATGGATTTTGATTGCTCAACCTCCATGAACATGTCGACCATGCGATGTTGTAGTACTTGGAAGCGCGAGATCGGCTGACCGAACTGGTTACGCTGACGCGCATATTCCAACGTTCCCTGATGCAGCTTGGCCGTTACGCCGCAGGATTCAGCGCAGACTGCAACGGTTGCTTCATCAACAATCCGTTCGATGAGCGGCAGGCCTGCGCCTTCATCACCTAATAAAGCGTCGGCCGGAATAGCCGCGTTTTCGAAGTAGATTTCAGACGCTTGGAAACCATCCACAGTCGGGTAATCGCGGCGGACAATACCCTTTGCATTGGCGTCGATTAGGAACAGGGACACGCCGTTCACATCTGTGGTCGCACCGCCAGTGCGCGCGGTGACGAGCAAATGCGTTGCCCATGGCGCTGCGTATACGACGCCCTTATGGCCATTCAGTACATAGCCTGCGCCGTCCTTCTTCGCGGTCGTGCGGATATTGGCGAGGTTATAACGGCCCTGTGGTTCGGCATAGGCAAATGCAATAATGACATTGCCATTGATAATTTCGGGAATGACGGCATCCGCAACTGCGCCGCCGACGGCCTTTAACGCGCCACCGCCAAGAACAACGGTCTGGAGATAAGGCTCAACCGCGATGACTTTGCCCAGCTCTTCCATGATCAATGCATTTTCGAGATAGCCACCGCCAAGGCCGCCATGCTCTTCGCTAAATGAGGCGCCCAACATGCCGAGATCCTGGGCCAAAGCCTTCCAAATAGCCGGATCACGCCCCGTGCCGCTGGCAATCATTTTGCTGCGGCTATCGAAGTCATAAGTGTCCGCCAAAAAGCGGCTTAATGTATCGCGGATCATGTCCTGCGTCTCGGTATAGCTGAAATCCATTATAGGCCTCTCTCAAATTTTGGTCTCATTCCGGCGAAAGCCGGAAGCTATGGCCTGACTGATGTGATGGAACAAAAGCTCAGACCATGGACCCCCGATCAAGTGTGCTTTGCACGCTTTTGGCTCCGGGGGTGACACAGTTTTTGTTGCTAAGCGGAATTAAATCCCCAGCACCATCTTTGCGATGATGTTGCGTTGGATCTCGTTCGATCCTCCGTAAATCGTCGTCTTGCGGGTGTTGAAATAGGTCGGCGCAGCGCGATGTGCGTAATCTGGACCGATCGGGTGTTCATTGTCGCCTTCGCCAAAGCCACGGAAATATGGCGCGCCATAATGGCCGACCGCTTCCAGAGCTAGTTCGGTAATTCGTTGCTGGATTTCCGAACCTTTGATCTTCAACAAGCTGGATTCCGGACCAGGTCCCTTGCCCGCTGCTTCACCGGCAAGGCTACGCAATTCGGTGAATTCAAGCGCAGTGAGGTCAATTTCAAGTTCCGAAATTTTGCGCTTGAAAAACGGGTTGGCAATCAACGGGCGGTCGCCGTCTTGTTCAGTACGAGCAATAGCCTTGATCTTCTCCACGCCGCGCTTTGAACGGGCTACGGCAGCAATGCCGGTGCGTTCATGCGCCAACAGGAACTTGGCGCATGTCCATCCCTTATTCTCTTCATATACGCGGTTTGCGACTGGTACCCGGACGTCTTCGAGCCAAACTTCGTTGACTTCATGCTCGCCGCCCAAGGTGATGATTGGACGGACGGTGACGCCCGGTGACTTCATGTCGATCAGCAAGAAACTGATGCCCTCTTGCGCCTTGGCGTCGGAATCGGTGCGCACCAAGAAGAAGCCCCAGTCGGCATGCTGTGCCATGGTTGTCCAGGTTTTTTGGCCATTTACGACATAATGGTCACCGTCACGAACGGCCTTTGTGCGCAAAGATGCGAGGTCCGAACCAGCGCCGGGTTCCGAATATCCCTGGCACCACCAATCATCGCCCGACAAGATACCGGGGAGGAATTTGGCTTTCTGCTCAGGCGTACCAAATGTGTAGATGACGGGGCCGACCATCGACAGGCCGAAGGGCATCGTACCCACGCAGTCTGCGGCCGCCAGTTCTTCGGACCAAATGAAACGCTCGGTCGCTGTCCAGCCTGTGCCGCCATATTCAACGGGCCAAGCAGGCGCGATCCAGCCCTTTTTGGCGAGAATGCGGTGCCATGACAGGAAATCTTCCTTCGAAAGATCATGTCCCTCGTCCTGCACCGAACGGAGATTCTGTGGGTAATTTTCGGCGATGAATGTGCGCACTTCCTTCTGGAAGGCGATTTCTGCGGGGCTGAATTCCAGTTGCATCACGATTCTCCTAAAAAGCTGCTTTTGAACTAGTCGACGTTTACGTAAACGTCAATTGAATCTCACCGTGC
>CAIPUN010000169.1 GCA_903868245.1 uncultured Sphingomonadales bacterium
ACTCGGGCTACGCGGCAAAAACCGCGTGGGAGCGCAGCCTATAGAGAGGCGATACGCCTCTTGGCAAGCGCAAAATCAGTCCGCGCCGTCGGAACCGATACTATCTTCATAATCCGCCAGCGGCCCAGGCACACGATAGCCTTCATCCAACCATTTCAGTAGGTCGCGATCTTTGCATCCTTGGCTGCAAAAAGGTTTGGATTCAGCCACTACCGGCTTTCCGCAGAGCGGACAGAGATTAGCTTTGCGCGACATGGACATGGCCATAGCCTGCGGCTTTTTCATCTGCAACCACCACCATATCCGCGCCAGCAAGGCGAACAGCCGCCGCGCGCCATACCGCCCATCGCTCGGACTGCAGCAATGTCGCCACGTCTGGCTGCGCTGTCACCGTCCGCGTGCCAAAGCCCGTTGACTGCGCAACCGCGCGTAACAACCAATAAGCCTTTGTCTCGTCCGATAATGCCGCGATGCGCGTGCCAAACAGTTGGTCGAGCACAGACGGCCTTGGCCGCGCACGCACGACTTGCATCATGCCATAGCCGTTAATGGCCGTGCGTTCGAAGGGGCGCGGGTCCGCCACGGATGCGGCATCAAACGCTTCGGCAATTTGCGTGCGCTGGGCCTTTGACTCCATCGACACAAAATCGATCAGAACCATCGCACCTACTTGGTACAGGCGCAGCAGGCGGGCAATTTCGGTCGCGGCGACCATATTGATGGCGAACGCATCGCCGATACCGTCAATGTCGAACACCAGCCCTGCTTTGGTGCGCTGAAAGCTTATGGTCACATCGCCGCGTTGTGATTGGCCCGCGATGGCCACGTCAAAGCCCTCGGCGATGGATGCGTTTATGGCAGATGGCCCCAAAGACGCCACACGCGCCTCCCAGAGGGCGTCTTTGCCCATCAGGGGGTCGCAGACACCCTCCCGCAATATGATCTCTGGTGGCTTATTTCGGCCCGGCTCAGCGATGGCTTCACGCGTGACCTCGAACATTATCCGCGCGCCTTCCGGCGCACCCATTTTGCTGCGCAGCAAAAGTTCACTATTGTCGTCGGCAATGACATAGGCACCCGACGGCGTTTTGCGGTCAATGCGGCCCGCGCCACATTCGCCCAAGGCCCATAAGGCATCGCGCTGGATATGAATTTCAACGATGTTTCCGTTTTCGACAAAAGCCGCGCGGCGCTCGCCCGGCGCATCATCGCGCCATAAATCAGTCAAGCGGATAGCCCGAAGCGCGCAATAAGGCCCGCGTTTCATATAAGGGCAGACCGATCACGCCCGAATGGCTGCCCGCCATCCAATCGATCAACGCCTCTGCCCTGCCCTGAATAGCATAGCCGCCGGCCTTACCCAGCCCCTCGCCGCTTTGGATATAGCTTTCGATTTCTTCGGCAGACAGACGTTTGAAACGCACGATGCTGTCGCAAATCCGGCTGCGCATCAGGCCATTTCCGTCAATCACGGCAACGGCGCTCAGCACATGATGGCGGCGACCGCTGAGAAGGTTCAGAAACCCGCGTTGCATGTCAGCATCGGCAGCTTGCGGCAATATGCGGCGACCAACGGCAACCGTGGTGTCACCTGCGACCACAATCTCTCCAGCGCCCCGCGCAACGGCAACAGCCTTCTCCTCCGCCATGCGCAGCGCATAGACACGCGGAACCTCGCCCTTGCGGGGTGTCTCATCAATATCGGGTGAGGCAATACGCGCAGGCGCTATACCCAGACGCCCGAGAAGGTCTCGGCGGCGCGGGCTGGATGAGGCCAAAACAAGCGTCGGGTTCAGACCCAAGGTCTGCCGCCCTTATTTAAAACGGTACGTGATCCGGCCCTTGGTCAGATCATAAGGGGTGAGTTCGCAGAGCACTTCGTCACCCACGAGAACGCGGATACGGTTCTTGCGCATCTTTCCGGCGGTATGGCCCAAAACTTCATGGCCATTTTCAAGCTCGACACGGAACATAGCATTGGGCAGCAATTCACGGACTGTCCCACGCATTTCGAGTAATTCTTCTTTTGCCATTCGGCCCCTTAAATCTTTAAAAATGCAATGATGCTGCGCCTGTAAACCGAATGTTCGAAAAAGGGAAGCGCTACAGTATAATCGCTTCATTGCGACAAAATGCAGCTTAGTTTAAAGGCCCGGACTTGAAAATCGCGTTATGCTTCCGACGTAACCAAAATGTAAACTGAGCTTCTCCCGATGAAAATAATCCGTTTGAGTGCAATTTTGCTGGCATCGACTGCTGTCCCCGCAATGGCAATGGACGACATCCAAAGCACGGGCAGCACCGTCGCGATCGCCAATGACAACATTGAAGACGTTGTTCAGGACGTGCCTTCACGCGAAATCATTGTCACGGCTGAACGCATTAGGGGATCGGTGGATACGGACGTCCCACCAGTGGAACAGCTGAATGAGGCTGACATTGCCTCTTTGGGTGCATCATCGTTGACGGATGTCGTCGCGGCAGTCGCACCGCAAGCCAATTCCGGGCGTGGACGCGGCGGTGGCATGCCGATCATTTTGCTGAACGGCCAACGTGTGTCGGGTTTCCGTGAACTGCGTGACTTGCCACCAGAAGCGATCCGTCAGGTTCAGATTTTCCCGGAAGAAGTCGCGCTAAAATATGGTTTCCGTCCCGACCAACGGGTGATCAACTTCATCTTGAAGGATAATTTTGCTTCCTTCGCTTCCGAATTGGAACGTGCCCAGCCGCAGGATGGCGGCTTTGCGCGCAATGAATTTGAAACGACGCTAACCCGTATTGGTAAAAACACGCGGTTTAATTTGGATATTGAGCTTGAACGGTCCACGGCGCTGACGGAATCTGAACGCGACCTGATTTTTTCGGGTGGTTCATTATTGGCGCGTGGCGGCAATATCAGCGGCCTTGGTGTGAATGGCGCGATTTCACCTGCCCTAAGCGCGCTTGCCGGAAGCAATGTGACCAAGGCTGGCGTGCCATTGGGTATATCAAACCCGAGCTTGGCGCAATTTGCCAGCACGGCAAACCGTCTGAATGACGGCGATATTGGCGATGTACGGACTTTGTTGCCCCGCACCGAACGGCTCGAGGTGAACGGTACATGGAGCAAGTCACTTGGCCCGCAAACAATCTTGTCACTGAACGCAAACTACGCGCTGACAGGCAATGAATCTCTGCTAGGTTTACCCGGCACAAGCTTTGTTCTGCCCGGCAGCAGCCCGTTTTCACCCTTCAGTCAGGATGTAACGCTCAGCCGCTATTTCGATACCCCACGCCCGCTTGAAAGGGAAAGCGAAACGCATGTGTTCCAGACTGGCAGCACATTCAACCATGCGCTGGGCGGATGGCGTTGGACAGTTACGGGCAATTATACACGCTCCGCAAATGACACACGCACCACGCGCAACGCAGATTTTACTGCGTTGCGCGCTGGCGTTTTGGCAGGAACGACGAACCCCTTTGCCGCCGACTTTGGTGCAAATCTTCTGTTCCTCGCGCCTGATCTTGCCAGCAGCCTGAATCAAAATATGGACATGCGCAGCACCCTTGCCGGAACCGCGCTTAAATTGCCCACGGGCGATGTGCAGATTACGTTCGCGTCGGGCTTTACCCGGCAAATGCTGGACAGCGAAACATGGCGTTCGGGCGTCACGACCGACATATCTCTGCGTCGGAACATCATGAACCATTCGGTCAACGCGGAATTGCCACTGACGGGCCGCGATTTCGGCCTTGGCTCCGCGATTGGCGAATGGGCGATCAACGGCAATATCGGCTATAGCGACCTGTCCGATTTCGGAAAGCTGATGGAATATGGCGCTGGCCTGCGCTGGGCGCCTATGCGCAACCTAACCTTCCAAGCATCGATTACGGGCGATGAAAACGCGCCGGGCATCGGCCAGTTGGGTAATCCCACTTTAGTCACACCCAATGTGGCAACCTATGATTTTACGCGCGGCGAAAGCCTATTCATCAATGTCATTACCGGTGGCAACCCCGCCCTAATCGGGGAAAAACGCCGCGATGTCATTTTGAATGCCAATTGGAACCCCGATTTCATCAAGGATTTCGCGCTTCAGTTCAGCTATTTCAAAAACAATAGCCGCAACACAACGGCCGTCTTCCCACTGCTAACACCAGAGATTGAGGCCGCTTTTGCCAGTCGCATTGTCCGTGATGCGCAAGGTCGCTTGGTTAGCATCGACCAACGCCCCGTGAATTTCGACCGTGAAACGTCACAGCGCATACGCTGGGGCTTTAACATATCGGGCAATATTGGTGCGCCTGCACCGCCACGTGGTCCAGCAGGCGGCCCGCCTGCGGCTGCGACAGGTGCTCCTGGCGCGCCACGCGCTGCAGGCGGCGGCTTTGCCGGTCGCGGCTTCGGTGGCGGAGGTCCCCGTTTTGGCGCACCCGGCGGCGGACAGCCCAGCCGCTGGAACATCGCTTTATATCACAGCTACCGCATAGAAGATGAAATCCTTATCCGTCCCGGCGTGCCTGTCCTTGATTTGCTCAATGGTTCAGCCACCAGCAGCAATGGCGGGGCGTCCCGTCATGAGGTCGAGCTTTCGGGCGGTCTGTTCCACAAGGGCTTTGGCTTCCGGCTGCAAGGTACGTATAAGAGCAATACCACCGCCGACGGCACTGGCCTTGCCGGTAGCAATGACCTTCGGTTTAGCGACATTGCCGCTATCAACGCATTTCTGTTCGTCAATCTGGACCAGCAAGCGCGCGTCATAAAGGCCGTGCCGTTGCTGAAAGGAAGCCGCATTTCCTTCCGGATTGAAAATATCCTCAACGATATTGTCGATGTCCGCGACCAGAATGGCAATGTACCGCTGGGGTATCAGCCCGGCTATATCGACCCGCGTGGCCGGGTATTTGAAGTGAGCTTCAGAAAGCGCTTCTAACCAATTGGAAGGCGCATAAAAAACCCCGCCGGAATTGCTTCCAGCGGGGTTTCTAAGCTTAAATATCTTTAAGCGTTACATGCCGCCATGGGCCAATGCTGCCAAGAGGAGCAAGGCCACGATATTCGTGATCTTGATCATTGGATTCACTGCAGGTCCAGCGGTGTCCTTATACGGGTCACCCACGGTGTCGCCGGTTACGGCTGCCTTATGGGCCTCCGAACCTTTACCGCCATGGTTGCCGTCTTCGATATATTTCTTGGCATTGTCCCATGCGCCGCCACCCGATGTCATCGAGATAGCAACGAACAGTCCGCCTACAATCACGCCCAGCAGGAGCGCGCCGAGAGCAGCAAAGCCCTCCGCCTGACCTGCAACGGCGGTGATAACAAAATACACCGCGATTGGCGTCAATACGGGCAGCAAGGAAGGGATAATCATTTCCTTAATCGCTGCCTTAGTGACCAAATCGACGGTACGTGCATAATTTGGCTTTGACTTATAGGTCATGATGCCGGGATCGTTTGCGAACTGGTCGCGCACGTCCTTCACCACTTCACCAGCCGCACGGCCCACAGCTGTCATGCCCATCGCGCCAAACAGATATGGCAGAAGCGCACCAAGCAGAAGCCCGACGATGACATAGGGGTTTTCAAGGCTGAAATTCACCGCAAGCTCAGGGAAATATTCCCTAAGGTCGGCGGTGTAACAGGCGAACAGCACAAGGGCTGCCAGACCTGCCGAACCAATGGCATAGCCCTTGGTAACAGCCTTTGTCGTGTTACCTACGGCATCCAACGCATCGGTCTTTTCACGGACGGAATCGTCAAGACCGGCCATTTCGGCAATACCACCGGCATTGTCGGTAACAGGGCCATAAGCGTCGAGCGCCACGACCATACCCGCCAAGGCCAACATGGCGGTTGCGGCAAAGGCAATGCCGATAACGCCAGCCAATTGATAGGCGATGATGATACCTGCGCAGATTACAATCGTTGGCATCGCGGTGGATTCAAGGCTGATGGCCAGACCTTGAATAACGTTGGTGCCATGACCCGTTTCCGATGCCTTCGCAATCGAACGGACCGGACGGTAATTGGTGCCAGTATAATATTCGGTGATCCAGATGATCAGGCCAGTGATGACAAGACCA
The DNA here is from genome assembly GCA_903868245.1 of uncultured Sphingomonadales bacterium. Classification (GTDB taxonomy): domain Bacteria; phylum Pseudomonadota; class Alphaproteobacteria; order Sphingomonadales; family Sphingomonadaceae; genus Sphingorhabdus_B. The sequence continues at coordinate 6,067 of CAIPUN010000169.1, forward strand.
AGCAACGAACAATAGAATAATGTCCGGCCGGTGAACCCGCCAACATCATTTGACATGCCGCCAAGCGCGAAGTCGATGGCGAACCAGATTGCCGGAACCGACAATATGGCTGTAACCAAAAAGCCCTTGTACATCGCGCCCATGATATTCTTTCCGCCGCCAAGACGGACGAAATAGGTGCCAATGATGGAGGTGATGACGCACACGCCGCCAATCAACAATGGCAAGCTCATGAGGTTCATGAACAACGCAGTGTCTGTCACGCCCTGCACCAGCAAAGCGATCAACACCATCGTTGCACCAACGGTCACAACATAGGTTTCGAACAAGTCAGCGGCCATACCAGCGCAATCGCCGACATTGTC
>CAIPUN010000170.1 GCA_903868245.1 uncultured Sphingomonadales bacterium
CGCCGAGGAACGCCTGGAATTCGGCCGCGGCCTGAGCAGCGAGGAAGACCCAGACCTGTGGCTGCGCGACTACACCGGCGACGTGGAGCTGTGGATCGATCTGGGCCAGCCGGACGAATCGCGCATCAAGAAAGCCTGCGCACGGGCCAAACGGGCGGTTGTGCTGGGCTATCTGGGCAACGCCTTCGACATCTGGTTCGGCAAGAACGAAAGCACCCTACGCCGCTTCAAGAACTTGACCGTGGTGGCGCTGCCCGGCGAATCGGTGGAAGCCGCCGCCGCACTGCTGCAGCGCGGCATGCGCCTGACCGCCATGATCCAGGACGGCGAATTGCAGCTGATGAGCGAATCGGACAACGTGACGATGCGGCCGGTATGGCTGAAAAAGTCGGAGTGAAGACCTAATGGCCGGGGCATGGTATTTCAACATATGAGCCAAAGTCTAGCTCAGGAAATCTGGGAAACATACCTTTGAAAGCTGGACGGGGCAGAATTTAAGGACAGAGCAATGTTACCATCTTAACGAGAAATCATTGCAGACCGTCCGGCCAGGATAACCGACGAAAAGGCCAATTGCCTCTATTAAAGTTATTAAGCACAATGGCATACTTATTAAAAACCAATATCATTCTTTGAGACAATGCTAGGTTAATATCATAAACATTGTCTTCGACCGTATTCGCCGAAAATTTAATGTAGGTTAAATAATTTATGGATGAATTAAGCAATTCGCTAGCATATGCTCCTGGCGCGCGCGTTGTTGTTAGGGACGAAGAATGGCTCGTGCGCAGGGTTGACCCCTCCAGTGACGGTGGCCACCTACTCAGTTGTGATGGAATATCTGAACTCGTTCGCGGCCGTTCCACCCAGTTCCTGACCGAACTTGAGGATGAAATCAAAGTCCTCGATCCCGCCAAAACCGAACTGGTCGCCGATTCCAGCTCTCACTTCAACAGCACATTCCTGTATCTCGAAGCGCAACTTCGCCGAAGCACGCCGAATGACAACCAAATTCACCTGGGCCATCGCGCGGTCATGAATTTGGTACCTTACCAGCTTGACCCTGCCCTGCAAGCACTCAAACAACCGCGTCAACGTATTCTAATAGCTGATTCTACGGGCTTAGGCAAGACTTTAGAAGCCGGAATTCTTACGACCGAACTAATCCAGCGCGGACGCGGTCAGCGCATTTTGGTAGTTGCATTAAAAAGTATGCTGACCCAGTTTCAGAAAGAATTTTGGAGTCGCTTCTCAATACCTTTAGTTAGACTCGATTCAGTAGGCTTACAACGGGTGCGTAACAATATTCCAAGCAACCATAATCCGTTTAATTTCTACGACAAATCCATTATTTCCATTGATACACTCAAAAGTAATCTTGAGTATCGAAATTATCTAGAAAACGCCTGGTGGGACATCATCATTATCGATGAGTGCCAGAACGTTGCGGCGCGCGCCAATGAAGATGGCTTGGCACGGCGTGCACGCCTGGCAAGATTGCTGGCGGGCCGTTCCGACACCATGATCTTGTTGTCGGCCACGCCGCACGACGGTTCCGCACGCAGTTTTGCTTCGCTTATGGCGCTGCTCGACCCAACAGCCATCAGTGATCCGGACGACTACACACCTGAAGACTTTCATGACAAAGGCCTTGTCATCCGCCGCTTCAAGAAGGATATACGCGATCAAGTGGGTGGAGACTTCCAGGAGCGCATCACCGAACAACTCAAGCATCCTGCGAGCCCGCAAGAAGAGGCCGCCTATCGGGCATTACTGGATATACCTTTTACCCAGAAGGGCGAGCACCGAGCCGGCAAGCAGCAGGAACTGCAACGGGTAGGAATGCAGAAGGCCTTGTTCTCCAGCCCATATGCTGCGCTCGATTCGACCAATCGACGAATCAGCCTGTTGGAATCCAAATCCGATACAAGTACTGATGAGCAAGCCGAAGTTATTGCTCTGAGGAAATTCGCAACTTGCCTGAGCGCTATCGACGCCAATACCTTCAGTAAGTTCCAGTGCCTGGTAAAGCACATCAAGAGCCCGCAATTTAATTGGCAGCCGGCAGATCCCGCAGATCGCATGGTCATCTTCTCAGAGCGCATCGAAACCTTGCGTTGGCTGCAAGACGCCTTACCCAAAGCGGCTGGATTGAAAACAGCTCAGCTCGAGATTCTGCATGGCAGCATGACCGATACCGAGCAGCAGGAACTGGTTGATCGCTTTGGACGCAAGGATGACCCAATACGCGTGTTACTCTGTTCTGATGTAGCTTCTGAAGGTCTTAATTTGCACTATTTCTGCCACAGGTTAGTGCACTTCGATTTACCTTGGTCGCTTATGGTATTCCAACAGCGTAATGGCCGTGTCGACCGCTACGGCCAAGACAAGCAACCTTTGATTGTTTACCTTCACACAGAAACAAATGTCGAACGTATCAAGGGTGACTTGCGGATACTCGAAATTCTGCAAACGAAAGACGAGCAGGCGAACAAGAATCTTGGTGACCCTGCATCCTTCCTGCACGTATTTGATCCCGAGAAGGAAGCTGCCAAGGTGGCCGACATCATGGCAGCCGGCACTAGCCCTCAACAGTTCGAAGCCACCATTGATGCCGCTCAAGCATCCTCAGAACGCTCCGAAAGTAGCGATGACGACGGCGACTGGCTGCTCAAGCTGTTCTCTCCGGTTGAACCGGAAGGCGCCGGAAACACAAAATCCAAGCCCAGTACTGATTCCATCTGCGCGGGACTCACGCTGTTTGGCGACGCTGAAATCAGTAGCGACTATGCCTTTACCAAGACCGCTTTGGAAGAACTATCGCGACCAACGCCCATTGCTTCATTCACCCTCGACAAGCCCAGCCAGACCATCACGCTAACTGCTCCACGCGACCTGCAGGAGCGCCTTCGCGTCACGCTGCCGATTGAAGTGCGCGACAGCAATCATCAGTATGTATTGTGTGCGAATAAGATCAGTGTCGCCAATGCCATTGAACAGGCCCGGCAAGTGAAGGCCGGTGACGACAGCTGGCCGTTATTGCAATACCTCTGGCCGCAGCATCCGGTCATGGACTGGTTGTCTGACCGCGTGCTCAGCGCCTTTGGCCGCCACTGCGCCCCCGTCATTCAGTGCCCGCAACTTGCTGATGACGAATACGCCTTCATGCTCATGGGGCTGATTCCAAACCGCAAGGGACAACCTCTGCTGATTGAATGGCAGGTCGCATTGCATAAGGAAAACGCCTGGACTCTGCAATCCTTCCCTGACTTTGTAGCACGCACCCAACTCAAAGCCGGTACGCTTGCAAACCGGGGGCAAGGCATCGATGCCGGCAGCTTGCAAAGCCATCTACCCGGCGCGGTTGCAGCAATGCGCCAGCATATGGTCAGCTTGCAGGAAAGCTTTTCTGCAGACATGACCACCCGCCTGTCAGGCACGCTGGCTAACCTTGAACGCCTGCAAAGCAATCAGATGGAACAGCTCGAATTACGCTTGTCAGCCAATCAGCAGGCTGAGCAATTCAAGAAGACAAGACGCGAGCAGCGCACGCAGCACATCCGCAGGGTATTCGACGAATACCGTCAGTGGGTCGAAGACACCATGACAACCGAGCCGCAGCCTTTCATCCAGGTTCTGGCCGCTGCCACGCGCTAACAGCAGAGACCTAATTATGTCAGTCGCCCAAACCGTCCAAAGCTTTACCGGCATTGCCAATGAAAACGAGTTCTATGGCCACCATTACCTGGCCGAAGTCTTCAAGGGCGATATCCGAGCCCTGATTGAAAGCTGGCAAGCCACGGAAGATGCCGGCAAGGCCAGCGCCGAAACCCGCTCACCCTTCAAGCGGCTCGGCGGACTGGGCGGGAAATGGTTTGCCGGCCTCGCTATTCAATCCCGCCTAAACGATGATGCAGAGCGTCTGCAAGCCCACCTGCAAATGCACGCTCCATTACTGGAAGCCCTGGGATACAAGCTCGATCCAAAGCAGATTGAATTACACGGAGGCATGCCGGTTCCCATTTGGGCCGCCTATGGCGAACCCCACCAAGCGCCGCAGCTGCTCATCATTCCCGCCTACCAACCCGGCCGCGAAGACGAAGATCCGCTTGATCATCATCTAACCGCCGCCCATTACAACGGGCAGGAAATCCCCAACGCCTTCAAGAAGCTCAGTTGGTTGGAAATCATCAACGAAGCTCTGTTCGGGACTGACCAGCCGCCGCGTTACGTCATTCTTGTTGGTTACAAGGAATGGTTGCTTCTCGATCGATACAAATGGCCGAACAACAGGCTCCTGCGTTTCGATTGGACCGAAATTCTCGACCGCAAGGAAACCTACACACTGCAGGCGGCGGCGGCCTTGCTGCATCGCGACAGCCTCGCTCCCAATCAAGGTGCCAGCCTGCTCGACGGCCTTGATGAAAACGCGCATAAGCACGCCTTTGGCGTCAGCGAGGACCTAAAATACGCCCTGCGTGAAGCCATCGAGCTACTGGGTAATGAGGCCGTGCAACAATTGCGGCAAAAGGCCCAGGCCAATAAACAAGGCTTTTATAGCGGCAAGGATGCCGTCGATGCCGGCGAATTAAGTCTGGAATGCTTACGCTTGGTCTATCGCTTGCTGTTTATGTTCTACATTGAAGCGCGACCCGAGCTGGGCTACGTGCCCATCCAGAAAAGTGAGACATACGCCAAAGGTTATAGCCTTGAATCCCTGCGTAATCTAGAATTGGTACAGCTCAATACGGCCGCTGCCCGCGACGGCAAGTTTTTCGATGCCACGCTGCGCCGACTTTTCTCTCTCATCGGTCAGGGCTGCGGTGCAGTAACACAGCAGAGCGTTCTTGCTGGTAGCGTCAAGGAAACCTTCGTACTGGCCCCACTCGACAGCAAGTTGTTTGACCCCGCCGCCACGCCACTGCTCAATCAGGTGAAGTTTCCCAACCATGTCTGGCAGCGCGTCATCCGCCTCATGTCCCTGTCCGGGGGGAAACCGGGTTCTCGCAAAAGCGGTCGCGTCAGTTATCAATTGCTCTCCATCAACCAGCTAGGCGCGGTATATGAAGCGCTACTTTCGTATCGCGGCTTCTTTGCCCCGGAAGACCTTTACGAGGTCCAGCCTGAACCCAAGAAAGCCGCCAAAGCCATCAGCGAAGGTGAGGATGGCGAAGATGATGAAAACGGGGAGTCATCCGAGCCCGGCGGCGGTACCACCGACCTGATGGACAGTGCCTGGTTCGTGCCCGCCAGCCGCATAGACCAGGACAACGCCAGTGAGCGAGTGCACGACACCGACGACCAAGGCCGCAAGAAACTGTGTGTCTATCCACGCGATACCTTCATTTATCGCCTGGCTGGCCGCGACCGCCAAAAAAGCGCCAGCTACTACACCCCGCAGGTGCTCACCCGCTGTCTGGTCAAATACGCGCTCAAGGAACTGCTGAAAGATAAAACTGCAGACGACATCTTGACCCTCACAGTGGTCGAGCCTGCCATGGGTAGCGCCGCGTTCTTGAACGAAGCTGTCAATCAGTTGGCAGAAGCCTATCTTGAACGAAAGCAAGCCGAACTCAAGCGCCGTATCCCGCACGAGCAATATACCGTCGAGCTGCAAAAGACCCGTATGTACATTGCCGACCGCAATGTCTATGGCGTCGATTTGAATCCCATCGCCACCGAACTGGCTGAAGTCAGCCTCTGGCTCAACGCCATTTATGGTGAACCGAGTGAGCCCGGTCATCCACCAAAGGCCGCCCGTGTGCCGTGGTTTGGCTACCAACTGTTCGCCGGCAACAGCCTGATTGGTGCGCGACGTGAGGTGTACTCCGCCAGTTTGCTACGCAAGGGCAGCAAGCCCGCTTGGTATGATCAAGCCCCCTGCAGGATTGACCCGCAAAATCCAAAGCGCAAGACAGATGAGATTTATCATTTCTTACTGCCCGATCCTGGTATGGCCGATTATACCGACAAGGTTGCCAAACAGCTGTACAAACAAGATTTTGAGCGACTTAAGACATGGCGTGCTGAGATGAAAAAGCCGCTGGAAACGCATGAAATACAGCGTCTTCAAAATCTTTCCCAAGCCATTGATCAGTTATGGGCCGAGCACGCCAAGCAGGTCGCGACAGATCGAAAACGAACCGAAGACCCCTTGGCGCTTTGGCCAACCATCGAATCACCAGATGTAGCCAGTACCCGCGCCCAGAAGGAAGCCATCCGCACCAAGGGCCTGCTCAACCAGGATGATGATTACGCTACACCCTATCGCCGACTTAAACTGGTGATGGATTACTGGTGTGCCTTATGGTTCTGGCCAATCACCGAAAGCGCAGCACTACCAAACCGAGAGCAATGGTGGTTGGAGATTGGTGCCATTCTTGAAGGAAATATCATCGATCTTGCACCGCAGACGCAATTGGACTTTACTGAGGCACCCGTTGCCCAACTGATGGTACCTGAGGTTCAAAACACGCTATTTGGTGCGGTACAACCCGTATTGGAAAGTAATACATCCCAACCCAACTTACATGACAAGTTTGGCCAACTTCGCATTAGTAGATTGAGGCAACATTTTCCGCGCGTTGCCACCATCGAAGCAATCGCACGCCAGCGCCGCTTCATGCACTGGGAATTGAGCTTTGCCGATGTCTTTGCCAAGCGCGGCGGCTTTGATTTAGTGTTGGGGAATCCACCCTGGCTCAAGGTGACATGGAATGAGTCCGGTATTCTCGGCGAAGCCAATCCGCTTGTCGCCATTCGCGATCTCAGCGCATCTGAACTGGCGCTACAACGCAACACTACCTTCGCACAGTTCCCGCACCTTCAAGCCGACTGGACGACGGAACTGGAAGAAGCCGAAGCTACCCAGAATTACCTTAATGCCCAGCAGAACTACCCTTTACTCAAGGGAGTGCAAACCAACCTCTACAAGTGCTTCATGCCAATCGGTTGGATGTTGGCCGGTCAAAGCGGCGTGGTGGGTTATCTGCACCCAGAAGGTCCGTATGACGACCCCAAGGGGGGAATGCTCCGCGAAAAGGTATATGCGCGGTTAAGAGCGCATTTTCAGTTTCAGAACGAATTCAAGCTGTTTGACATCGGCAATCGTGTCAAATTCGGTATCAACATTTATGCTGCACCGCTGTCCGCACCGAAATTTGACTTGATTGCCAATTTGTTCACCCCCATTACGATTGATACCAGTTACGCCCATGACGGAACCGGCATGGCCGGAGGCATCAAGAACGATGTGGATAAATGGAATACTGCCGGTCACGCTGATCGCATCGTGCGTGTCGGCGATGCGCAACTTGCCGTGTTCGCCCAGATCTATGACGAGCCCGGCACACTACCGCGCCATGCGCGCCTAGCAGCCCTGCACGCCGGACAACTTTCAAGCGTGCTGGCCAAGCTCGCCGCTTACCCGCGAAAGCTGGCCGATATAGGCGAGGATTATTTCTCTACCGGAATGTGGCACGAAACCATGCAGCAGCACGACGGAACAATTGTCCGCAACGCCGACCGCAGCGCTCCCTTCGCCGCCACGCCTAAAGATTGGGTGCTCTCGGGTCCCCATTTTAATTTGGCTATGCCCCTCTTTCAAACGCCTCGAGCGATTTGTTCAACTCATAGAGCCTACGATAGTCTAGATTTGGAAACGTTATCCGAAAATTACTTGCCACGTAGCAACTACCGTCCTATGGATGATTGCGCAGAATACGCACGCAGAACACCTTGTGTAAGTTGGTACGAGTGCGAAATCCTTAACCTGTCATGGGTTCAACTCACTACCGATGAGCAAGTCACACACGCGAAGAAAAAAGGTCAAAACGTATCCGTGCAACGCAGTCGGAAGAAATTAGTTACGGAGTATTTTCGGTTAACATTTCGTAATCTTATTTCTCAAGGCGGTGAAAAAGGGATTGTCCCAACACTTATTATGCCAGGCCCTGGCCATGTAAACGCAGTGCAATCAGCTGCATTTCGATCAACAAA
>CAIPUN010000171.1 GCA_903868245.1 uncultured Sphingomonadales bacterium
CCACATGACAATTTGTTCCGGCGTATTCAGCTCTGTAATGGCGCCCTAGGCCCGCGCAGTGTTAACGTCGGCTTGCGTGATGCCGTTCAGCACCGATATCCAACTGGGCTGCACCAAATCGGCAAGAAATTCTGCTTCACCCCAATGGGCCACGAAAAAATCACGGCACCCTGCGTCGCGCAAACGGGTGACAACCTCACGCGCACCCAAGCCATAGCCATTGGCCTTTACGGCCGCCCCTGCCCGCGCCGCGCCGCTACGCGCATCTAGTGCGCGCCAGTTGGAAACCAGCGCCTCTGCGTCAAGATGAAGTCGCAAGGAGGGATCAAAATTCGTCATCGACCACCTTTTGCCCCTGCTGGACGCACTGTCAATCCAGCTGCGTTTTTCCCGATGTTTCCGGCAGCCAAAACAACGCTACAACAAATGCCAGTGCCGTAACTCCAACGGTGTACCAAAGTCCAGAAAAAGGCTGCCCCGTCTGCGCTACGATATACTGCGAAATATAGGGTAGAAATCCGCCAAAATAACCTGCGCCAATATGATAGGGTATGGACATTGATGTGTATCTAATTTTAGCCGGAAACATTTCCACAAGGATTGCTGCGACTTGGCCGTAGGTCATGCCTGACAAGGCAACCATCAGGAACACCGCTAAGATGATTTTCCAAGGCTCGCGCTGCGCGGGGTCAGATTTATCTGGGTAACCCGCCTTTTCCAAAGCGGCGATATAGGCTTTTTCATCAAAACCTTGCAGATTGGCGTCACCGACATTCAACGACACAGTGTCACTGGTTTGTTTACTATACGCAATGCCGCGCTTCGTTAGGAAATTGAGTGCTTGCGCACATTCGCTTTCATGTACGCGGTTGAGCGCGTTGAAATCACAGTCGGGAATGGAAAGCGTCACAGGGTTGCTCTGTGTGGCGCGCGCAAGGGCTGGATTTGCGGCATCCGCCATCATCCAGAAAATCGGGAAAACGCCGACGATGGAAAGCGCATAGCCAAGTAAGAGTAATCTTTTGCGGCCCCATTTGTCCGACAACCAACCACAAGCAACATAAGTTGGCGCCGCCAACGCTGCGCCCACCGCCATATACATAAGCGCATCAGTCTCTGGAACGCGCGCGGTCCCTGTTAAGAAATACAATGTGCCGAACTGTGACGTGTAATAAATGACCGTCAATCCCGCAGCGACGCCGAATAATGCAACGAAGATACGGCCCACATTGCCCGGATATTGGAAGCTTTCCAGAAACGGATTTTTGGACGTCGTGCCCGCGGCTTTCATAGCCTTGAAAACGGGGCTTTCCGACAATTTGACGCGCATGTAGAGGGAAATTGCGAGCAACAAAATTGAGGTCAAGAACGGAACACGCCAGCCCCATGCCTCAAACGCTTCGTTGCTCATGGACTGGCGTGTGATCAGCACGACAATGACGGCGAGCAGAAAACCGCCAGCGACCGATGCCTGAATCCAACTGGTATATTGGCCGCGTTTGCCATCTGGCGCATGTTCGGCCACGTAAATTGCCGCCCCGCCATATTCACCGCCAAGGGCCAGTCCCTGAAGGCAGCGCATAAGCAAAAGCAAGCCAGCCGCCCAAACCCCCGCCGTTTCAAACGTTGGCAGCAAACCAATTGCGGCGGTTGCAACCCCCATCAACGTAATGGTGACCAGAAACGTATATTTACGGCCAATCTTGTCACCAAAATAGCCGAACAGGATTGCGCCAAACGGCCGCACGCCAAAGCCTGCACCAAAGATAGCCAGCGAAGCCAAGGTCGCGGCGGTTGGGTTGTCGGCAGGGAAAAACAGCTTCCCGATTAACGCCGCCAAAATGCCATATACGAAAAAGTCGTACCATTCGAAAACCGTGCCCAGCGATGATGCTGTAATGACCAAGCGATCACGTTTTGGATCAAGTGCAACTTCCGTTTTGGCAGCATTGGCCATAATATTCCCCTAAAATCCCTCTGCAGATGTTTAATGCCAACGCAGGCACTTTCAAGCGGGTTCATTCCATCTCTAATATCACCGCGTCGACGGCTAGACTGTCCCCAGCCTGTGCATTAACCAGCTTTACAGTTCCGGATTTTTCCGCACGCAATATATTTTCCATTTTCATCGCCTCTACCACCGCAAGAGGCTGGCCAGCCTCTACCTTGTCGCCGACGTTGACATGCAATGTCGTGAGTAGGCCTGGCATTGGGCAAATAAGGAATTTGGACAGGTCTGGTGGAATTTTCTCGATCATGTGTGTCGTAAGATGCGCGATGTGTCCGGGCAACACGCTGGCGACATGCGTTGCGCCGCGTGTTGTAAGATGAAATCCAGTGCGTGTTTTGGCGATCTTGACCGCCAATTCATCTTCCCCAATCTCGGCTTCAATCAACCGATCACCGGGATCATATTCCATCGAAAGGTCGAAAGGTGCGCCGTCAACATGGATATCACCATCGATCATTTCGATGTTGTGGACAGCGTCGCCAATCTTAACTTGCCAACGTGCTGGCGGCTCAAGTGTGTCGCCCAATTGACCATCGACATGCCGCGCGCGGTCAGCTTCCGCTGTGGCAACAAAACCGGCGATTGCCGCAAGTGATTTCACCAGTTCTGGCGATGATGCTGCGCCATGGAAACCATCGGGATATTCCTCGGCGATGAAGCCTGTCGTCAGTTCACCCAAGCGGAAGCGCGGATGTTGCATAATGGCACTGACGAAGTCGATATTGTGCCCTAGGCCCTCAATTTCAAAGCGGTCCAGCGCCGCGATCTGCAAGTCGGCGGCTTCATCGCGGGTTTTGCCCCATGTTATCAGCTTGGCGATCATCGGGTCATAAAACATCGAAACTTCGCCACCGTCATAAACGCCGTCATCGACACGGATACCCTCGATACCGCGGCGGCCATTGGCATCTTCGTTCTCGGCCCAACCCGCCACTGGCGGGCGATAACGCGTTAGCCGACCCGTGCTTGGCAAAAACCCGCGATAAGGGTCTTCGGCATAGACGCGGTTTTCAATCGCCCAGCCGTCGATTATGATATCGTCCTGCGTCATGGCAAGCTTCTCACCCGCGGCGACGCGGATCATTTGTTCAACCAAATCAATGCCTGTGATGCATTCGGTTACGGGATGTTCCACCTGCAACCGCGTGTTCATTTCAAGAAAGTAAAAGCTTTCGCCACTGGGGTCTGCACCAGATACGATAAGTTCGACCGTCCCTGCAGAATAATAGCCAACCGCACGCGACAGCGCCACGCATTGCTCACCCATCGCTTTGCGCATTTTCGGCGTGACAAAGGGTGATGGCGCTTCCTCGACAACCTTTTGGTGCCGTCGCTGGATCGAACATTCACGTTCGTTTAAATAGAGGATGTTACCATGCTGATCGCCCAATATCTGTATTTCGATATGGCGCGGGTTGAGGATGAATTTTTCGATAAAGACGCGATCGTCGCCAAATGAATTCAGCCCCTCACGCTTTGTCGCTTCAAAACCTTCGCGGACATCCTGTTCATTATAGGCAAGCCGCATCCCCTTGCCGCCGCCGCCCGCGCTGGCTTTCATCATGACGGGATAACCGATTTCTTCCGAAATCCGCACGGCGTGCTCGGTGTCGTCAATCTCACCTACAAAGCCGGGGACAACATTGACCCCCGCCGACATCGCCAGTTTTTTGGATTCAATCTTGTCACCCATCGCGGCAATTGCGTTCACGGGCGGGCCGATAAAGGCGATATTTTCCTTCGCCAATGCTTCGGCAAAGCTGGTGCGTTCGGACAGAAAACCATAGCCGGGATGCACGGCATCCGCGCCAGTTTGCTTACACGCAGCAATGATTTTATCCGCGAGCAAATAGGACTGCGCGGCAGGCGAAGGTCCAATATGCACCGCCTCGTCCGCCATCTGCACAAAGGGCGCACGCGCGTCAGCATCGGAATAGACTGCGACCGTCGCAATGCCCATCCGGCGTGCGGTTTTGATGATCCGGCAAGCGATCTCGCCACGGTTGGCGATCAGAATTTTCTTAAACATATAACTCCCCCAAAACCGTCACCCTGAACTCGGTTCAGGGTCCATCGTGCCATGTACACCGACAGTTGTTGCTGAAAAATAGATGCTGGAACGTCAGTCACCGCAGGTGAAACAAGTTCAGCATGACGGATGGTGGTTGTCTGGACAAAACTCACTCGGCCGCCTCCAACGCCTTGCACGCCCTGAGCGGCTCCTCTGCCTCCATCGGCACCAGACCCAGCTTTGCCAGCATCGCAGCATCCTTATCGTCACCGGCATTGGCCGCAGTGAGCAATTTGTCGCCTGTGAAGATGCTGTTCGCGCCGGCCATGAAGCACAAGGCCTGCGTTGCTTCAGACATGCTTTCACGCCCCGCGCTTAGGCGCACCATGCTCATTGGCATGGTGATACGCGCCACGGCGATCGTGCGGACAAATTCGATATCGTCGATTTTCGCCAATGGCGTGTCGGCCAGCATATCGCCCAGCACAGTGCCCTTCACAGGCACCAGCGCGTTTACCGGCACACTTTCGGGGTGCGCCGGCAAGGTTGCCAGCGTGTGGATGAATCCTACACGGTCAGCACGCGTTTCACCCATGCCGACAATGCCGCCGCTGCATACATTGATGCCCGCACGGCGCACCTCGGCCAGCGTATCAAGCCGGTCGTCCATCGTCCGTGTGGTGATGATCTCATTATACCGCTCAGGGCTGGTATCGATATTATGGTTGTAATAATCCAAGCCAGCGTCGGCGAGCATGTCCGCTTGGCTGGGTGTCAACATGCCCAAGGTCATGCAGGTTTCCATGCCCATGGCGCGCACACCCTGAACGATTTGCACAATCGCAGGCATATCGCGGTCTTTGGGGTTGCGCCACGCTGCGCCCATGCAGAAGCGGCGTGAGCCCGCATCTGCTGCCTCAGCCGCCTTCTGCAACACCGCTTGGACGTCCATCAACTTCGTTGCCGCAACGCCGCTGTCGGCCTTCACAGATTGCGAACAATAACCGCAATCTTCTGGGCAACCGCCGGTTTTGATGGAGAGCAAGGTACAAAGCTGTATCTGCCCCGCCGCGTGATGCGCGCGGTGCACGGACTGCGCCTGATATAGCAGTTCGTCGAACGGCAGATCAAACAAAGCAGCGATTTCTGCGCGGGTCCAGTCAGTGCGGACTTCAGTCAATTAAACACTCCCATTCATATTCGTCATGCTGAACTTGTTTCAGCATCCATCGTGCAGCCAAAGTCGTCCGTTTGTGAGGCAGAATGGACCCTGGAACGTAAGTCACCACAGGTGAACCAAGTTCAGGGTGACGGTGGTGTTTAGCATTATGTTGCATCGTGCAATGGCGGCATATTATGCCCCAACAACGTCAAAACATCTGCGGCACATTCCACAACATTGCTACCGGGGCCGTAAATGCCCTGCACCCCTGCCTCCCGCAGATAATCATAATCTTGCGGTGGAATAACGCCGCCGGCAATAACCTTGATATCGCCACGCCCTGCTTCGCGCAGACCTTTTATAAGCTCTGGGATCAGCGTCTTGTGTCCTGCAGCGAGGCTGGATGCACCGACGGCATCAACGTCATGCTGTAGCGCCAATACAACGGTTTCTTCAGGGGTCTGGAACAACGGCCCACTGATAACATCAAAGCCCATGTCAGAGAAAGCCGACGCGATGACATTTGCACCGCGATCATGCCCGTCCTGCCCCATTTTTGCGACGAGCAATTTCGGTTTGCGGCCCAAGCGGCGGCCAACCGAAGCAACGCCGTCGAGTACTTGCGCCCAGCGCTTGTCGAATTCGTGCGCGCTGCCGTAAATGCCTTGAACGGGCACTGGTGTTGTTGCGTAGCGGCCGAATACTGTCTCCATAGCGTCCGAAATTTCGCCCAATGTTGCGCGGGCGCGGGCTGCCTCGACGGCAAGCGCGAGGAGGTTAGCGCCGCTCTTCGCCCCTTCGGTCAGCGCATTCAACGCGGCCTGACACGCCGCTTCATCACGCGACGCGCGCGTGGCGGCAAGGCGTGCAATCTGGCCCTGACGGACGAAGTCGTTATCGACCTCCAGCGTATCGAGCTGATCTTCGGTTTCCAGTCGATATTTGTTAACGCCAACGATGACGTCTTCACCTTTATCGACGCGTGCCTGACGCGCAGCGGCGGCTTCTTCGATAAGGCGCTTTGGCATGCCCGATGCGACAGCTTTGGTCATGCCGCCAAGTGCATCCACCTCGCCGATGATCTTCCAAGCCTGATTGACCAGCTCTGCGGTCAAGGCTTCGACATAATAGCTGCCACCCAATGGATCGACGACCTTTGTGATGCCCGTTTCTTCGGTCAGGATGATCTGTGTGTTTCGCGCAATGCGGGCAGAGAATTCGGTCGGCAGCGCAATCGCTTCGTCCAACGCATTGGTGTGAAGGCTCTGTGTACCGCCTAATGTCGCCGCCATGGCTTCAACCGTGGTGCGGATGACGTTGTTATAGGGATCTTGCTCCTGCAATGACACGCCCGACGTCTGGCAATGCGTACGCAGCATTTTGGAGCGTTCATCTTTAGCGCCAAGTTCATCCATCACGCGGTGCCACAAGCTTCGCGCCGCGCGCAGCTTTGACACTTCCATGAAGAAGTTCATGCCAATGCCGAAGAAGAAGGAAAGCCGCCCGGCAAAAGCGTCAATGTCCAAGCCCGAGGCGATGGCCCGCTGCACATATTCCTTGCCATCGGCGATAGTGAACGCAAGTTCTTGCACCGCGGTAGCGCCAGCCTCATGCATATGATAGCCGGAGATGGAGATGCTGTTAAACTTGGGCATGTGCGCGCTGGTGTAGGCGATAATATCCGACACAATCCGCATCGAGGGTTCAGGGGGATAAATATAGGTGTTACGTACCATGAATTCTTTAAGAATGTCGTTCTGAATGGTGCCGTCAAGTTGTGCTTGGTCGACGCCTTGTTCCTCACCCGCCACAATGAAAAAGGCTAGGATCGGGATGACTGCGCCGTTCATTGTCATCGATACCGACATTTGGTCGAGCGGAATGCCGTCGAACAGGATTTTCATATCCTCAACGCTGTCAATCGCAACGCCAGCCTTACCCACATCACCTACAACGCGTGGATGGTCGCTGTCATAGCCGCGGTGCGTAGCAAGGTCGAAGGCGACCGAAAGTCCCTTTTGCCCAGCAGCCAAATTACGACGGTAAAATGCGTTGGATTCCTCGGCGGTCGAAAAACCCGCATATTGGCGAATAGTCCAAGGGCGGCCCGCATACATGGATGCCCGCACACCGCGCGTAAATGGCGCAAAACCCGGAAGGCCGGGATCGCCAGCATCGTCTGCGGTATAAAGCGGTTTCACAGCAATGCCCTCTGGCGTGTGCCAGGTTAGGTCCCTGCCCTTAACCTCTTTTTCAGCCGCTTTTTTCCACTGGTCGATATTCGTCATAAAACTTCCATTTATTATCACGTCACCTTGAACTTGTTTCACCTCTGGTGACTGACGTTCCAGGGTCCATTTTGCCTCTCAAACCGATTCTCTCGGCAGATAGATGGACCCTGAAACAAGTTTAGGGTGACGGGGTGGTGTACGGTCGGGTTAGTGCTCCAATCCTACACCCACCTCCATAATTTCGGTCAAAATACCTTGCATATCCTTGGGATGCACAAAAAATATCAACGTGCCGTGCGCACCAATCCGTGGCAAGCCAAGGACGCGTTTGCCCATTGCCTCAAACTCCGCCTTTGCGGCGTGAATATCGGGCACTTCGTAACAGACATGATGCTGCCCACCCGCCGGATTTTTCTCCAGAAACGCGGCAATCGAGGCATTACCTGGCAGCGGTTCGATTAACTCGATCTGCGTCCCGTTCATCGCGCCATCTGCGCCGGGCGTATCGACAAAGCAGACCTTCACGCCCTGTTCCGGCAAGTCGAACGGTGCATGAATCTTCGTCGCACCCATGACATCGCGGTAAAAGACAATGCTGTCCGCGATAGATGGCGTTGCAACGCCGATATGGTTGAGGCGACCTAATTTCATACTAGATCCT
The DNA here is from genome assembly GCA_903868245.1 of uncultured Sphingomonadales bacterium. Taxonomy (GTDB): domain Bacteria; phylum Pseudomonadota; class Alphaproteobacteria; order Sphingomonadales; family Sphingomonadaceae; genus Sphingorhabdus_B. Next base: position 8,077 of record CAIPUN010000171.1, read on the forward strand.
CACAACGGAATATTATCATGCTTCTTCCAAGGGTTCTCCAACGCCTTGTTCCGCAATTTTCGTAAGCCCAAGGCAATCCGCCTCCGCGTGGAATGCGGGTAGATCACCTCGTCGATGAAACCCGTGCTCGCCGCCACACACGGATTGGCGAAGCGGTCTTCATATTCTGCGGTTTTCACCGCTTGTTCTTCGGCCGATAGCCCGCGGAAGATGATCTCCACCGCGCCTTTTGCACCCATGACCGCGATCTCCGCGGTGGGCCATGCGTAGTTCAAATCACCGCGTAGATGCTTTGACGCCATCACGTCATACGCGCCGCCATAGGCCTTGCGCGTGATGATGGTGATTTTGGGCACGGTCGCTTCGGCATAAGCAAACAGCAATTTCGCACCATGCTTGATGATCCCGCCAAATTCCTGCGCCGTGCCGGGCAAGAAACCAGGGACATCCACGAAGCTGACGATCGGAATTTCAAACGCATCGCAGAAACGCACAAAGCGCGCGGCTTTTTTAGAACTGTTGATATC
>CAIPUN010000172.1 GCA_903868245.1 uncultured Sphingomonadales bacterium
CTAAAGTGGTCTGCGCGTCTACACGAGCAACACCAACGCCGCCACCAACAAAGCCCTGAAGGCCGTCGTCATCACCGAAATCAAACAATGCATTGACCATGAAGCTCAGTGCATTTGCGTCACCGGCTACGGCGTAGTTACCGCCAGCTACCAAAGTCGTGGCCGTGCCACGCGTGATCTGAGGTGTTTGGCTGGTGAAGCCAGTCGCATTCGCTTTACGATATGAGACTTCTGATTCAAGACGGAAACCGCCAAAATCATACCCGACTACGCCGCCGAAATCATAACCCTTGTCTGTGTCTACTGAGGCCGCATTTGTCTGGGCACCAATATCCATGGCAAGGTCTTCTACTATCATGGCACCGCCATCAACTCCCACATACCACTGGTTATCGCGGGCCAAAGCCGGTGACGCCAGAGCAGTAGAAGCGAGTGCCAAACTTATGGCTAACTTACGCATCAACTTTCCCCTTATCTATCTTAGGAACGGAAATTCGAGAACGCTTGTCTACCAATTCTGTTCCGTCCATGCAAGTCGCTATGTCCCTATACTGTTGCTAAAATGTCGCCATTTTTGGCTATTTATCATAATATTTGCTGCGTTTTTAGGCGTTCTCGGCCCATGCTGCTAAGCTTATGTTGCTAATATGCCCAATAGCCGGAAATATTGCAAAATTGCCACAAGTGCCACGCGCGCCTCGCTGTCGACGGCAGTGCCAAATGGTCCAGAAAAAGGCTACGGATTTTCATATTCAACCGCGCATCGGGCACGGGTGTGTGATTGATGGTCGCCATAAAAGCCCTCCTGAGCGCAAAGAAAAAGGGCCGAAGATTGCTCTTCGACCCATTGGGTGATGATGAAAGCGGGTCACATCGCGACTCGCAATTTTCGACTATGACATAAACTAACCTTTTATGGTTACGGTGTCAATATATTTTTAGCCTATTTGGTTATTACACACCCTCCCCCACCTACAACAGCATTTCGCATCGCCCCCGCTTTCGCTACAGCACCCCCATGTCCCGCATCATCCTGTTCAACAAACCTTATGGCGTCTTGCCGCAATTTACCGACAAGGGGACGGAGGGCTCGCCGCGGCCGACATTGTCGCAATTTGTCGATGTGCCCGGCGTCTATCCGGCGGGGCGGCTCGATATGGATAGTGAGGGGTTGATGCTGCTCACCGATGATGGCCGGTTGCAGGCGCGGATATCGGACCCGAAATATAAAATGGCCAAATGCTATTTGGTGCAAGTCGAAGGCGATGTGACCGACGATGCGCTGGCGCAATTGCGGCGCGGCGTTTCGTTGAAGGATGGCCTGACCCTGCCTTGCGAAGCCGAACGGATTGCCGACCCCATGCTCTGGCCGCGCGATCCGCCCATCCGCGTGCGGCTGTCGGTGCCCGATAGCTGGATCATGCTGACCATTCGCGAAGGCCGCAACCGTCAGGTCCGGCGTATGACGGCCGCGGTTGGGTATCCCACCTTGCGCCTCGTCCGGCGCGCTATTGGGGAATGGACGATGGATGGCCTTGCGCCGGGCAGTTGGCGCGAAATCGAAGGCTAAGGCGTTACCGGCCGTGGGATGCGCTTGCCCTTGGTCCGGCTGGTCAGGTGAAAGTGCCCACAGCGATCGCAGGCATAATGCCGCAGCGTGACCGTCGCCTTTGCAATCGCTGATAGCGCGTCCGCCTCCGACACATAACGCGCTTTCTTCGCGCAGATGCTTAACCGCGTGCGCAGATCAATCCTCGCTGTCAAAGGCGAGGCAGCCATTGTTGCAAAGCTGGGTCAGCAAATCGATGGCCGCCGCGCTGCCCGCCAGTGCAACGTCGAGAAGCACATTGTCAGCAGCGCACAAATCTCTCGCCAATGCCGCTGTCTCGCCATGACAGTCGAAACAGACACCATCGGCAAACAGCATAAGCGCGTCCGTGCCTGTGGCAATAAAGGCCAGTCGGCTCGCCGGATTACGCGACAGGGGCAGTTGCGCGGTGATCGCCGCGCGCAGTTCCTCCGCCGTCACGGGCATTTCAGGCCGCCAGTCGATGTCGGGATATTTGGGCGTGCTGTTGAAGGTGCCGAACCAGCGGGCGAAATGGGCAGGGTCGGACAGCGATTCCAGCACCATCTGCTGCAAGCGGTCCAGCGCCTCGGGCAAAATCTC
>CAIPUN010000173.1 GCA_903868245.1 uncultured Sphingomonadales bacterium
AAAATTACGCTGCGAGAGCAAGTGCTTCGTTATCGTTTGCACCTATTGGTTATGAACCATTTCACGGCTTATTCATGCCGGGCAAAAACAATGCTTTTCAACGCACGTCGATCCTAGTTCAGCCCCTCCAAGACCTCTGGCAAACAGAGATTTTGGTGGAGCTGCCGGGTACCGCCCCCGGGTCCGCTGCACCTATTGCACATCGCAATTTATCACCATAGCCGAGCGAACCCGGCACTGACCTATATAGGCGCTTTTTCGTGAATGGGAAGTGAAGGTGGTTAGAGACCCTGCATATTTCGGCTCTCAGACGGAACATGGACGATCAACCCGTCGAGGCTGGGCGTCAAAATGATTTGGCATGACAAGCGGCTCGTGCGCCGTGCACCTGTAGCGAGATCGAGCATATCTTCTTCATCTTCAACCGCAGGTGGAAGCTTATCAAACCAATCCTTGTCGATGATTACATGGCAGGTAGAACAGGCCATCTGACCTTCGCATGTTCCCTCAAGCGGTTGCCCAGCAGCTTGTGCGAGATCGAGGAGGCTCTGGCCATCGACGGCTTGCACCTCTTGCGTGTCGCCCTCGGCATTGATGAACGTAACGGTGATCATAGCATTGCCTCTGCTGCTCGGTTGATAGCCTGTGCAGCAATATCAATCTCTTCAAGTGTCGTATAGCGGCCAAAGCCCAAACGGATGGAAGATTTTGCCTGCGCATCTGTCAGGCCGATCGCGCGCAACACATGGCTTGGCCGACCGGACCCGCTGGCACAAGCGCTGCCGGCCGAAAAAGCGATATTTCGGCATTCGGAAATCAGCCGTCCTGCATCAATGCCATCTCGGCGGATATTAAGATTACCTTTATAGCGCATGGTCGTTGCGCCGTTAATCGTCCAATCTGCAAAGGCTGCCGTGGCGCGATCCCAAAGCATGGCAACATGCGCTGCGTCCATCTCCATCCGCTCCGCCGCCAATTTTGCCGCCGCGCCAAAGCCCGCACATAATGCAGGTGAAAGCGTGCCGGAGCGCATGCCATGCTCTTGCCCCCCGCCCAACATTTGTGGTGTCAGTGATACGCCATCGCGCACCCACAGAGCGCCAATGCCCTTTGGTCCATGAATCTTGTGGGCGGAAATCGCGATCATGTCTGGGCCATTTGGAATAGACATACGCCCAAAAGCCTGCACAGCGTCGCATAGGAAAAGATTGTTTTGGGCGCGAGCGGCAGCGGCCAAATCGGCAATAGGTTGAATGGTTCCGATCTCGTTGTTGACCAACATGACCGCCTGCAACGTCGCGCCTGTATTCACCTGATCGAGGAGGCCATCGTTTCTGACCGGCAACACCTCACCCCCCAAATGCTTTACGCAATCCAGAACCGCGGCATGCTCGGTCGTAGCCGCACTCACCGACAGGCCGCATCCAACAATCGCCAAGTTAATCGCTTCTGTCGCGCCGGAGGTAAAGATAACGCGTCCGCCGGGAGGCAACAAAGCTGCGACCTGATCGCGGGCGACCTCAACCGCCGCTGCTGCTGCTCTTCCCGCTGCATGGGTGCTGTGCGGATTTGCGAATCCGCTCTTTAACCAAGGCTCCATGGCTGCAAACGCTTCAGGCGCGAGCGGCGTCGTGGCTTGATAGTCCAAATATATCATGCGGCTTTTGCGCGAGCAGCGATGCTGCGCCAGACATCGATGAAACGCGCTACTTCATTTTCATTAGTATTAACGCCAAAGCTGACACGGATGACTTCGGACGCAGATCTATCGTCCCATCCCATCGCACCGAGCACATGGCTGCTTTTTAGTGTCCCAGACGAGCAGGCGCTGCCTGCAGAAACCGCAATCCCCGCCATGTCAAAGTTGATAAGCTGGCTCGATGCGGCCACGCCTGGCATTCGGTAACTGCCTATAGTTGCTAGACGGTTGCTTTCCGACGCAATGACAACGCCACCAGATTCGACAACAGCATCTTCCAATAATTTGCGGAGGCGGACAGCGTCTTCCATCCAAGCAAAACCGGCTTCAAGCGCCACAGCAAATCCGATAGCTGCAGGCAAATTCTCTGTCCCACGCCGATAGCCTTGCTCTTGCCCCCCCGTTGGTGACAATAATCCAAGATTGCGCACGAGCAATGCGCCCATGCCCGGTGGCCCGCCCAATTTATGCGCCGAGATCGCAATTATATCAGCATCGGGGAGCGGCAGTTTTCCAGCACTCTGGGAGCAATCGGCGAAGAATATGCCGTCAACCTTCCGCACAGCGGCCGCAATCTGCGTCATGGGTTGGATAATGCCGGTTTCATTGTTCACGGATTGAACAGCAAATCGCGCATTGCCAATAATTGCTCCGACATCGACTTGTCCATTAGCCCCTACCGGCAAACGGTTCGGCCCGGCGACTGCTAGCACCGCATCATGCTCCACCGCACTTGCCACCGCCGCGGTGCCCCGAAGTCCAAGCGCAATCGCTTCGCTGGCTCCGCTCGTCAGGATGACTTCGCCGTCCCAATCCAGCGCAGCGGCGATCCGCCTGCGTGCGTCCTCAAGTGCAAAGCGCGCCGCCCGGCCCTCTTGATGCGGCGATGATGGGTTCGCCCAATGCGCCATTGCTTCGGCCATCGCCACGCGCGCCGCCGGAATGACAGGCGTCGTGGCGGCATGATCAAGATAGATGCGGCTTTGGTCGGGCATAATTTCCATGACAGTTGCGAAAATCGTCACTCCTTCTATATAGCCCTTCCAATTCCTGCAAAGCCCGAACCGTCGGGTAAAGCTCGGCACACATTCTTAGAATCGAAATTTTATATGCCCGCCATTGCTATTCCCGGTCCAGAAGGTCGCCTCGAAGCTCGTTTTTCGCCGCCGCCGCGCCCACGAGCTCCAATTGCAATGATATTGCATCCACACCCGCAAGCGGGCGGGACAATGAACGACCGTATCACGCAACAGCTTTACAAAACCTTCGTGGCGCGCGGTTTTGGCGTCTTGCGCTTCAACTTTCGCGGCGTTGGCCGAAGCGAAGGCGAATTTGACAATGGTATCGGTGAATTGTCTGACGCAGCATCTGCGCTCGATTGGGTGCAAAGTTTTCACCCCGAGGCGTCGACCACATGGATCGCCGGTTTCAGCTTTGGCGCGTGGATCGGCATGCAACTTTTGATGCGCCGTCCGGAAATCCGCGGCTTCATCTCGGTTGCGCCACCCGCCAATATGTATGATTTCAGCTTTCTGGCACCCTGCCCTTCATCAGGCATCATCATTCAAGGCGTGAATGACGAAGTTGTGACTCCGAACGCGGTGCAAAAGCTGGTAGACAAGCTCCGCACCCAGCGGCACATTACCATTCATCATGACGAAATTCCCCGTGCAAACCATTTCTTTGAAAATGAAATGGAATTGCTGATGGCATCGGTGAACGGCTATCTCGATTTCCGGTTGGATCCAAGCTGTCCTATTAAGTGATTTTGACTGCCCTAAAGCGGTCGATTCAAATGTTCCAATTCGGTTATTCTGCCATGGTTTCAGGGCGTATCCGTCGCGCCCGTTACCAGTGACTGCCCCTTTTCATCCGGCACCACCCAAATCGCTACATTAGCGAACACAACCAGGGCCGCAGCGACCATCAGCCACATTTGCTGGCTAACGCCGTCCCGCCGCCAGCGCTTCCATGCCCCATAGAGCAGCAGGAAAGCGGACAGCATGGCGATGGACAATATGGCATTGATCATGATTGCACTCATAAAGACGGTGGATAATCTGCGCAATCGGGGAAATTCGGCATGGCCTTTTGCGACGTGGTCCCATAGGGGGAGCGTAGTCCGACTCAAGCTGCTACAGGATGTGCCATGCGTATCGCCATCGCCTCAGATCATGCTGCTCTCGCGCTGAAATCAGCGCTGGTTGAGTATCTGCGTGCTGCCGGGCACGATGTCGCCGACCTTGGCCCACATGACGAAGCGTCGGTTGACTATCCCGATTATGGATACAAGCTTGCAAGCGCCATTGCAGATGGTTCGGCAGAACGCGGCGTGGCCTTGTGCGGGTCCGGCATAGGGATTTCCATCGCCGTGAACCGCAACCCTGCTGCACGCGCCGCTCTCGTGTCTGAACCACTGTCAGCTCGGCTTGCCCGCGAACATAATGACGCAAATGTCATTGCCATGGGCGCACGCCTGATTGGTATCGAAATGGCGAAAGCCTGTATTGATGCATTTCTCTCAACCGCATTTGGTGGCGACCGACACCAACGCCGCGTTGACAAGTTATCCAATCCACTGAAGACTAAGGAACCAGCATGAACACGCGCCCCGCACACGACCTTTCGGATGTTCAGCCCGACGGGTTTTTCACACGCGGCTTGGCCGAAACCGACGCCGAAGTTTTCGCAGGCCTTACCCATGAACTGGACCGTGAGCAGCACCAGATTGAGCTAATTGCGTCAGAAAACATTGTGTCAAAGGCTGTGCTTGAGGCCCAGGGTTCGGTTTTTACCAACAAATATGCCGAAGGTTATCCCGGCAAGCGTTACTATCAGGGATGCGCGCCTTCAGACGAAGTTGAAACATTGGCTATCGAACGCGCCAAAAAGCTGTTCAATGCTGGCTTTGCTAACGTCCAACCTCATTCCGGTGCGCAGGCCAATGGCGCGGTCATGCTTGCACTCGTAAAGCCAGGCGATACGATTTTGGGTATGAGTCTTGATGCTGGGGGCCATTTGACGCACGGCGCAAAGGCAGCCATGTCCGGCAAATGGTTTAATGCGGTGCAATTCGGCGTGCATCCTGAAACGCACCTTATCGACTTCGACGAGGTCGAGCGCCTCGCCAAAGAACATCGTCCAAAGATCATTATCGCAGGCGGTTCGGCTTATCCGCGTATTATCGATTTTGCACGTTTTCGCGCCATTGCTGACGAGGTCGGCGCGATCTTCCATGTTGATATGGCGCACTTTGCTGGCTTAGTTGCTGGCGGCGTTCATCCCAACCCGCTTGAGCACGCCCATGTCGTAACGAATACGACACATAAAACGCTCCGTGGACCGCGTGGGGGCATGATCATGACGAATGATGAGGCGATAGCCAAGAAAATCAATTCTGCAGTCTTCCCGGGCCTGCAAGGCGGTCCATTGATGCATGTCATCGCCGCTAAGGCCGTCGCCTTTGGTGAGGCCCTTCGTCCAGACTTCAAAACCTATGCCGCAGCGACCATTGTTAATGCAAAGGCTCTGGCTGCAACGCTGCATGAACGCGGCGCTAATTTGGTTTCAGGCGGCACGGATACGCATTTGGCGCTGGTCGACCTGACCCCGCTAGGCATTACTGGACGCGATGCGGACGAAGCGCTGGAGCGCGCGGCGATCACCTGCAACAAAAACGGCATTCCAAACGACCCGCTGCCGCCGATGAAAACCAGCGGCATTCGCGTTGGGTCGCCTGCCGGAACGACACGCGGCTTTGGCATCTCTGAATTCAAAGAGATTGGCCACATGATCGCTGACGTGCTTGAAGGCTTGCGTCAAAAGGGCGAGCATGGCGACCCTGCGGTCGAAGCCGAAGTCCGCCTTCGTGTCCGTGAATTGTGCAGCCGCTTTCCAATCTACCCGTCTTGAATTATAGAGGTGCCTTACCCATCTAATACACAGAAGGGAATTGACCATGGGATTTTGTAACGAATGTGATGCAGAATATGGCGAAGGTGCAAAGTTTTGCGCCAATTGTGGTGCAAAAACACCGGAGCAACGCGCCGCCGAAAGCATACCAAATCAGGCAAGGCATTATGTGGGTGAGGCAGCTGACGAGCTGTGGGGTGCGACTAAGGACGCGTTTCACACCGGCAAGCATCTCGCCGATCAAGATACCGTCAAGAAAGTCGCTGGCGGCGCCGCGATTGGCGCGGCTGCCGGCATTATCGCCCCTATCGGGCTTGCCACTGGCGCATTGATTGGTGCAGGCATCGTCGCGTACCGTCATGTAAACAAGAAAAAGAATCAGGAAAAATAATTGCGCTGCCCATTTTGCGGACATGATGATAGCCAGGTAAAGGACAGTCGTCCGACCGAAGACAATAGCGCGATCCGCCGTCGGCGGCAGTGCGAGGGTTGCGGTGGGCGCTTCACAACCTTTGAGCGTATTCAGTTGCGTGAGCTGCTAGTTATTAAAAGCGAAGGTAAACGCGAGCCTTTTGATCGGGAGAAGCTAGAACGCTCGCTTTCCGTCGCGTGCCGAAAGCGTCCGGTGGATAATACGCAAATCGAAAAACTCGCTTCCGCTATCCAGCGACAGCTTGAAACCTTGGGTGAAAGCGAAATCGAAACCAAACGTATTGGTGAATTCGTTATGGATGGGTTGAAGGCGCTTGATAGCGTTGCCTATATCCGCTTCGCGTCGGTGTATAAGGACTTTAGCGAAGCCAAGGATTTTGAGGATTTCGCCGGAAGCGTGGTCGAAGCAGCGCTAAAATGAGCGCACCGCCCATCATCATCTTGTGCCGTCCGCAATTGGGCGAAAATATTGGCAAGGCAGCGCGCGCCATGCTCAATTTCGGCCTTACCGAAATGCGTCTTGTCGCCCCGCGCGATGGATGGCCAAACCCCAATGCAGGTCCAGCGGCATCCGGCGCGGACATTGTGTTGGCGAATGCCCAAGTTTTTCCAACGCTGGCAGAGGCAACCGCAGACATTGCCCATGTCTATGCGACAACGGTGCGCAAGCGCGGTGTTACGAAGCCGGTTATCACGCCCGAATTGGCCGCCCGAGAGGTATTCGGCAACACAGGACGAAGCGCAATATTGTTCGGGGCCGAACGATCCGGCCTTGAAAGCGACGAAGTCAATGTTGCTCGCGCCATCATCACAGTGCCGATTAATCCTGAATTTGGTTCGCTAAACTTAGCGCAGGCAGTCATCCTATGCGCATATGAATGGTCGAAGACGCAAACGCTATCGAGTCCGCCCAAAACGGATTTGGAACCACCTGCGACGCAGTTCGAGCTGGACGGCCTAATTGCACAGTTGGACACCATGCTGGAACCGCTGAATTATTTTACCCCCGTCGACCGAGCGCCTGTTACCCGCCGAACCTTGCGCAATTTGCTAACGAAGCCAGCATGGAATGCACTTGAGGTCAGGACATTGCGCGGTGTGCTCACAACCTTAAATAGACGGCGACCACCTGAAGATTGAGTTTTAGACCCTTGGGACAGCCGCTGGCCATGCTATCAGACGCGCTTAGCATCCCATTTATCAAGTTCGTAAGCGATAGAAGCTTCGACCAAACGTTCCCACAAGTCAGCAACCACCTCAACAGGAATGCCGGAGCCACTCGCCGCGTCTTGGACGTTTTTGAGAACCTGTTGCTTACGCGCTTCGTCGCGGACGGCATCGCGGTCTGTTTTGATCCGGGCGGCGGCATCCATATAGGCAAAGCGAACAACCAAAAGCTCAACCAATTGCGCGTCAACCGAATCAACGCCCGCACGCACTTGGGTCATATCATTGCACTTGGCGGGTTCAGTTGGGCTGGAGGTGCTGCTCATGGCAGCGCCTTTACGTTTCAGCTCTCGCAAAGTCGAGCCAGATGTTGACACAAGGCCAATCAACGGCCAGAGGCGCCGCTTCGCAATCGACCCTGCATTCCGGTGAAGCAGGTGTCCGGCATGTCAAAGATGTGTCGCGCGGTACCGGA
>CAIPUN010000174.1 GCA_903868245.1 uncultured Sphingomonadales bacterium
CCTGAACGCCGCCTACAAAAGCAGCGCGGCGTGTGAAGGTGAAGTCAAGCTGTCCTGATGTAACCTGTTTTTCGACTTTCATGTTGCCAATCGCCAGCTGTCGAGCCGCGCACATATTCGCACGACGAGCGGATATAGCAATATGGCCAAAAGGATCTGCGGGAATAAAATTTCCGGCGCAGGCGTGGCGTGGGCGAGTCCGGCAATCCACCAACCGCCGAGCAATACCGCCGCAATAAGCAACGCGGCAATCAACCAATCCTGTAAATAATCGCGCCATATGGCCCGCGAATCAATAAGCTCAACAATGAGCATGGCCAGCGACCAGAGCAGGCCAGCGCTGCCAAAAGGTTGGCCGCTGAAAAGATCATCCATCAATCCGAATGGAACGCCTGACCATATAGGTAGTAACCCGGGCCGCATCAGACGCCAGCTTAGGAACATGAGCAGTCCGAATGGCGGCAACAGCGGTCCGGCGCTAAAAATCGGTAATGTGGTGACCATCGACGCCAAAATCACCGAGGCAATCGGAATCGCCAACATTTTGAGCATCGACTGTTCGCGGTCAAAACGACTTTCATATTCTCGGCCCGGCCGTGTTGGCAGTCGAATGGAGCTGACCGGAATTTTCACTCCGCGACCTCTTTGGTTTCGCCATCGGGGGCTACAGCTTGCTGTGCGGCCCTCGCTTCAACCAGATAAGGTCTCATCACAACGGCATATGGCGTGTTAGCTGGATCGGCAAAGGGCAGGCCAAGTGCACCTTCACTGGTTTTGCGAATGACCCGCGCAAACGGAATATTCGCGCCATACAGTCCGCCATTACCAGAGGTGATAATGATGTCACCGACCTTGAAAGGACTTTCGCCAAGGTTCAGCGGCTTGATCAGGACGAGCCCGTTGCCAAGGCCCGACGAAAATGCAGGAAGGCCATCGCTGGCCCGCATAACGGGAACTAGGTTTTCGCTGTCGGTCACCAACAAAACGCGCGCGGTTGTTGGACCTGTTTCTATGACGCGGCCGATAAGTCCGGCTGGCCCACGGACAGGTTGGGCACGTTCAACCCCAAAGTTACGCCCGATGGATAAGGTCGCGATCCGCCGTGTGCTGGATGCGGTAGAACTGATCAGGCGACCAACGGCCACTTGTTGCGCCTCACCATCCGTTATTTTGAGTAAGCCGCGAAGTCGGGCATTTTCCACGCGCAAGGCACGTGCCTCGATTAATGCGCTGCGGTTCGCTTTTAGCTCTTTTTCGAGCATTACATTTTTCGATGCCGCGTCGATATAGGCTGAAACAGTATGTGTTGCGGCTTGGGAGGATCGCTGTGCATTACTGACCACGCGTGCAACGGGCGCCGTGATTTCAGTACCAAAGGTGCGCAATGCAGAAAATCCCGCTGGATCGACAACCGAAATGGTCAAAAGCAGCGCAGCCACTATCGTTCCTGCAATCGCAACCACATAGGTCACGAACAGGCCATATTGCGCCTTCCGGGAAAATCCGGGGCGCCGATGTGGCGGCGGCGCCATCCTAACCTCGCCTTAAGCGGTGAGCAGGACGCCGCGGAAGATCGGGTCTTCCATGGCCCTGCCAGTTCCGATAGCAACGCAGGTCAGCGGATCTTCGGCAACTGTGACAGGAAGGCCGGTTTCATCACGCAGAAATTCGTCAAGACCCGCCATCAACGCACCGCCACCGGTCAAAACGATACCCTGGTCGACGATATCGGCAGCGAGTTCCGGTGCGGTGTTTTCGAGCGCTACGCGCACACCTTCCAGGATGGTTCCGATCGGTTCCGATAAGGCTTCGGCAATCTGGGCCTGATTGATCGAAATTTCTTTCGGCACGCCATTTACAAGATCACGGCCCTTGATGTGTAACGTCTCGCCAACCCCATCGGCGGGCGGGCGGGCGGTTCCAAAATCCTTTTTGATCCGCTCAGCGGTCGCTTCACCAATCAGCAGGTTATGATGTCGACGAACATAAGACACAATCGCCTCGTCCATCTTATCACCACCGGTACGAACGGAGGTTGTGTACGCAAGGCCGCGCAAAGACAGGATCGCAACTTCCGTGGTGCCGCCGCCAATATCGACGACCATTGAACCAATCGGTTCTGTCACGGGCATGTCTGCGCCAATCGCAGCTGCCATCGGCTCTTCGATCAGGAACACTTCCGATGCGCCCGCGTTGGATGCGGCGTCGCGAATCGCGCGCCTTTCGACTGAGGTCGAACCCGATGGAACGCAGATAACGATTTCGGGATAGCTAAACATACGACGCTTGCCGTGCACTTTGTGGATGAAGTGCTTGATCATTTGTTCCGCGACATCAATGTCCGCAATCACGCCGTCGCGTAGGGGACGAATAGCCTCAATGCTGTCGGGGGTCTTGCCCATCATCAGCTTTGCATCGTCGCCAACGGCCTTTACGCGCTTGATACCGTTTATGGTTTCAATCGCCACGACAGACGGTTCGTTGAGGACGATTCCCTGACCGCGCACATAGACAACCGTGTTTGCGGTGCCGAGGTCAATCGCCATGTCCTGTGATGCGAAACGGAAAAACTTGCCAAAAATCATGTAATATCCACCCAGTCCGGTTTGGTTCGAGTCCTTTGGAGCGCGCCCAAATACTCCGGCAGTCCTAGCGGAATTTGCTGTTTTAAAAAACAGATATTTGGCTGGATTGCGAACGATTAAGGAGTCGCCTGAACCGCCCGCTTGGGCTAGGAACCTGCTTATGTCAATAAGAAGGCTTCCCGAAAATCTGGTCAACCGTATTGCCGCTGGTGAAGTGGTAGAAAGACCGGCCAG
>CAIPUN010000175.1 GCA_903868245.1 uncultured Sphingomonadales bacterium
CCTTGCGATTTGCCGATCCAGTTTTCCTGCATCAACCGCACCTTGTCTGGCCATTGGTCCAGCGAACCAAGGCCGGTCAGCAGCTCATCCGCAAAGTCGGTGATTTTGAGGAACCACTGGCTCAGCTTGCGGCGCTCGACGGGCGCGCCGGAGCGCCAGCCTTTGCCGTCGATGACTTGTTCATTGGCAAGCACGGTCATGTCGACCGGATCCCAATTCACCGCGGATTCCTTGCGATACACTAGACCAGCGGCATAGAGCTTGAGGAACAGCGCCTGTTCATGGCCGTAATATTCAGGCTCGCAGGTGGCGAGCTCGCGGGTCCAATCAATTGCAAAGCCCAGCCGCTTCAGCTGCGCTTTCATGTTAGCGATATTATCGCGCGTCCAACCACCGGGGTGGACATTCTTTTCCATCGCCGCATTTTCGGCGGGCATGCCAAAGGCATCCCAGCCCATGGGATGCAATACCTCATGCCCCGTCATCCGCTTGTAGCGCGCCAACACATCGCCCATCGTGTAGTTGCGGACATGGCCAATATGGATGCGGCCCGACGGGTAGGGAAACATCTCAAGGACATACGCACGCGGCTTTTTCGAATTGTCGTCCGCGACGAAGCTGCTGCGTTCTTCCCAAATATTCTGCCACCGCGCGTCGGCGACGTGCGGGTTAAAGCGCTCTACATTGGACATAGAAATTACCCGGTGATGGAAGACCGACGAAGGTCACGCGCCTTGGTGAGGATGACGGCTTCAAGCTTTTGCACTGTAGCCGCGCGCAATGGCGCCGCAACCCACTGGCCATTTTGCGAGACTTCGCGGCTGCCGGCGACGCGCAAGGCGTCGGCACGCAGGTCTTGGTCAAGGATTGAAATCGTCAACTTTACGCGTTCGCCGGGGCTTTGCGGATTTACATACCAATCGGTGACAATGACGCCGCCGGAGGAATCGGTTTGCAGCAACGGCATGAAGGACAAGGCATCAAGCGATGCGCGCCACAAATAGCTGTTGACGCCAATGGTTGTGACTTGGCTGGCCGCGAGGTCCGCCTTTGGACGCTCCCTGCCGCCGCAGCCGGAAAGCAGGCCTAAGCTTAATAAGCTGCCGGTCGCAACGATGAGTGCCAGGCGAGTGGTGCGCATAAAATGTCCTTGAACAATGGAATATAGGAAACCTCTATAGTGGCTTGCTGTCGGGGGCAAGCTTTCTGGCGGCTGAACGGCGCGGAATTAATGTTGTAGTCAGGTTCCATGCGCTATCCGATTGTGGACATCGTGCAACAATCGGCGACAAAACGTGTTATTGGCATGATTTTGAAGTTACGCCTCTTTTGAATCCCAGAAATGAGGCGTATGAATGTTGGGACGAAAAAGAATCGCTTGAAAAAGGCTATAAACGTGAAGCGGGTACAGAAAGGAAAATATGCGACCTTTGCAGCAGTGATGCTGGCAACGGCTTCGTTTGCCCTTTCGCCGATGATCATGCCTGCCTTTGCCGCAAAGGCGACCGCCCCTGAAGAAACGGCCGCGCCTTCGTGGATCGCAATGTTCACGCCTGCTGGCGGTGACAGCGTTCTTGCCCAGAAATTCTCTGCCACGCAAATTGCACCGAATGCGCGTTTCCCATTCACGCCTGCGAGCGCGGGTGAAGGCCGCAATCGCACGATTACCGTTGCGGCACGAGCGAACTCGCGCCTGACCGCCGGTGCCGTATCGATACGCAATGTTATTGCGCCAGGTGATGTGGGCGCGGGCAAGGGGCTTCGCCTCGCCGCTGTCGACTATCGTTTAACTGCCTCCAAGGGTTGGCAGGATTTTGCTTTGCCCAAGGCGCATGCACGCGCCGCAAAGACA
>CAIPUN010000176.1 GCA_903868245.1 uncultured Sphingomonadales bacterium
GTAGAGTAAAACGCTACATCTTCAGTCGAAAACTGGGTCCATTCACTCGTTTTGGCCCGCCTTGGCAAAATGTGCTCCAAATTCACTTCGTCGACGTTATCGTTGGGGACAAACTCTGGTTGTTTATCCGATTCATAGTGGCGCTCAATTGCCAGTAACAAATAACGGGCAAAGGCGTTATTTGTAGTTCGGTAGGTTTGAAAGGAACTTGAAAATAAAGCGTCACTAGGTATCAGTCCCGCTAATGAAGCCTGCAGCTGTTCTTTTGTTTTAACCTTCCCAGTTCGAATTTTCTGAGCTGTTTCGCAAAAAGCTGTTTCGGCCTTTCCCTTACCCATAACCCCCGCAATGAGCCCGCGCACCGACCATGAGAGCAACGCCGAAATTGATTTTTGGATTTCAGCCTTCGAAAAGTGCTGCAGCATTGCTAATAGCAGCGGTCGATTTTGCTCCAATTTGAGTCTGAGGAGCAGCTTTACGGTATTATGATCAGTGCTCGAATATGTTTTCCAGAACTCTGCTTTTTCACTTAAAGTGGCACAATAAATTCGGGCGGCAGCCTTTAGATCTCCCGAAAGTTTTACGGCATCCGCTTTTTTTGTAATTGTAGATTTTATTTGCCTGTAAAGTTCACGTTCTCTCGTCATGCCGTGGACGGAACTCCAATAGTGACGTAAAAAAATAAGGAATTGTTCGGCATCCTGATAATCGTCCAAAATTACTCGAGACTCTACCCAATTTTGCTGGACAGCATCTATTTCCGATCCGGATTTTGAAAACAGATAATTTTTCAACAGATCGACAATCGTTAAATCAGCGCCTCTGTCATTCAAAGTTTCAAATATTGTGAAAGCGTCCGCATCAGACGCGGCGGTGACGCACACAACTTTTGACTGTGCTTTCAAAAAAGAAGAAATTTTTCCTAATTCTTTCATCCAATTACTAGGATTTTCGATCTTAATTTTATTCAGATTTGATTTAAAAGTATCGTAGGCGTTCTGAATAAGCTCATGCGATTCGTTTATAATTTTTGGATTATTGCCATTGAGAATTAGTTCGGAATAAAAAGGGTTGTCGATTTCATTAAGCCTAATTCGCGGAGTTTTTTCAAACGTGGCCGTATCAATGGCACTGACACATTCAGATTGTATGGCATTGCCGATGTCGGTGTATCCTTCACCGTTATAGAGATCGCGAATTGCAGCACATAATATAGTGGTGGTGGCGATGCGTTGCTGTCCATCGATTATGGAATATGTCTCTTGTCCGTCTGCCGTCAGCACAATGTTTCCGAGAAAATAGTCGCCGCCGTCCTCAATCGCATCAATCATATCGCTCCAAAAATCTTCGATCTCGTCCGAGGTCCATGCGTAGGAACGCTGATATCGAGGTACCGAAAAATATCTCGTGGCAATTAAGTCGCGCAGCGAAGTTGGGGCAAATTCAAAACGATCCATGTGCAAACCTCCACTTGAGCAAAATCAAAAGCGAAATTTTAAAAAAATAACAATCCTAGGTTGTCGTTGAGATGTAAATTTAAAGTAATCGAAATTACGAAGTTACGGTAGGGAATGAAGGTGACAGATGCGACACCCCCTAAGATTGCGCTTTTCTCTGCACCGGACATAAGAACCCACGCCCGCCCCAACACGCCCCCTCGCCAACGCAAGCTTGGCTGTGTAAACACTTCCCATCACGCCCCTGTCATGCGCTGGTCATCATGGTCTGCGAGAGGGTGCCACGCTTTTGAGGAGTATCGCATGCGTAAACTGTCATCCGCCCTTTTGGCATCCTGCCTGATCGCCGCGCCATTATTGGCGCATGGCGCGCCTGCCGCTGCCCCTGCTCCCACGCCTGCTGCCGCACCTGCGCCCGCCAAGCCGCCGATCAGCACCAGCGAAGGCTATCTCAAGGCTGGCCAAGCCGAGCTGCAACGCTTGCTCGCCAACAAGCCCAATGACAATAAGGCGCGCAATGTCATCCTGTTCATCGGCGATGGCATGGGCGTGAGCACGCTGACCGCCGGACGCATTTTTGAGGGGCAGCAGCTTGGCCTCGACGGCGAATCCTATGTCGCGCAAATGGATCGTTTGCCGCACACAGCTTTGGTCAAAACTTACTCGCATGACGCGCAAGTGCCCGACAGCGCGCCGACCGCGACCGCGATTGTCTCCGGCGTCAAAACGCTGAATGGCGTGATTGGCGTGGGGCCTGAGGCGGTTGAGAATGACTGCGCCGCAACCGCGCCGTTTAAGGTCCAATCCTTGTTCGGCATGGCGGAGGATCGCGGTCTTGCCACGGGCATCGTCTCCACCGCGACCATCACCCATGCCACGCCCGCCTCCACCTACGCCCATGTGGCGCAGCGCGATTGGGAGGTGGATGCCAATATGCCCGCCGCTGCCAAGGCCGCTGGCTGCACCGATATTGCGCGGCAGATGGTCGAATGGCCGCATGGTGACGGGCTTGAGGTCATGCTGGGCGGTGGGCGTCAGCACTTCATTCCGGCGACAATGGCCGACCCCGAATATGCCGACAGGAAAGGCAAGCGCGTCGATGGTAAGGATTTGGCCGCTGGCTGGGCCGCCGCCAACCCCAAGGGCGCTTATGTGTGGAACCGCGACAGTTTCGCCGCGGTTGACCCGAAGAAAACGACCAAGCTGCTTGGTCTATTTGAACCATCGCATATGCAGTTTGAGGCGGACCGGACAGCGGCAGGCAATAAGGAACCATCGCTTGCCGAAATGACAACCAAGGCGATTGCGATGCTGTCTAAAAACCAAAAGGGCTATGTCCTGATGGTCGAGGCAGGCCGGATTGACCATGCCCATCATGGCGGCAATGCCCGCCGCGCGTTGCA
>CAIPUN010000177.1 GCA_903868245.1 uncultured Sphingomonadales bacterium
GATGCTTCTCGGCCCTCAAAGGTTGCGCTGCCCAAATGGGGAAGCAACACCACATTGGGAATGTTAAACAGCCGCGAATCCACAGCTGGCTCATGCGTATAGACGTCCAACCCGGCGCCCGCGATGCGGCCGGTTTCCAAGGCTTCAATCAACGCGTCCTCGTCGATCAACTCCCCACGCGAGCTATTGATGATATAGGCATCCGCTTTCATCTGCGCGATGCGGTCGGCATTGATGATCTTGTCGGTTTCTGCCGTTAACGGACAATGCAGGCTGATAATGTCCGACCGCGCCATAAGCCGGTCAATGTCGGGCTCAAAAATGATCCCCAGCTCATCCTCGACACTCGCAGGTAGGCGGTGGCGCTTATTATAGATGATGTTGAGGCCAAAAGCTTTGGCGCGCATCGCGACAGCTTCACCAATGCGGCCAAGTCCGATAATGCCCAATGTCTTTCCGCCAATGCGGTGGCCAAGCATCCCTGTGGGGCTCCAGCCGCGCCATTCGCCGTTGCGCATAATGCGATGTCCTTCGCCAAGGCGGCGGGGGACGTTGAGGATAAGTGCCATTGTCAGATCTGCGGTATCATCCGTGAACACCCCGGGGGTGTTTGTAACCATGATGCCCTTCGCCTTCGCAGCGGCCAAATTGATATGGTTGACGCCAGCGCCATAGCTGGCGATGAGTTTGAGCCGGGGCGGGGCGGCGGCGATGATATCTGCATCGATATTGTCGGTGACCGTTGGCACAAGCACGTCGCAATCGGCCATGGCAGCCACCAATGCGTCACGGCTTAATGGAGTGTCATCGACATTAAATTTTGCGTCGAACAACTCTGCCATGCGTTTTTCAACCGCTGGCAACAAACTGCGGGTAACGCGGATGGATGGACGTTCGATGCGGCTAAGTTCTGGCATGGACTGACTAAAGCTGAATTCGCGCCAAGGTCAAGACAGGATGGTTGCGCTCGCCGCAACGCTTGCCGTATAAGATGAAAACGATGGTAAATAATATGGTTATTCAGAACAGATCGATCCTGCGTTACGGCGCAGTGGCGCTCGCGCTTTTAGGTGCGGCATCTGCCGCTGGACAGACACAGCGTAAGCCGCCTTATTGGGCGTCTATTGAGAAGCCTGAAGCCCGTATGCGTACTGGGCCGAGCACGGAATTTCCAGTTACATGGGTTTATAAAAGACAAAATTTGCCCGTGAAGGTTGTCGCGGTCCACAGCGTCTGGCGCAAGGTCCAAGACCCCGATGGGGACCAAGGCTGGCTACACGTTCGGTTGCTTAGCCCCACGCAGACGGCCATTGTTATTGGTAAAGGCATCGGCGCTTTGCGGGACTCGCCACAAGCCAATGCCCATATTTCATGGCGCGTTGAACCCGGTGTGGTCGGGATTATTGATGAATGCGAAAAGGGATATTGCCGTTTTGAAACCAATGGTCGGTACGGCTATATCGAAAGATCCCGTATCTGGGGCGATGAGGCGCTGTAAATACGCGCCACAAACGCGCGAAGCTTAAGCTTCGACGCGTTCTGCGAGCACCGTTAGGCCGGTTGCGTTCACTTCGGCAAAACCACCTGCGATCATCAGGCGCTCTGGCGTTGCGCCTTGCGTCTTGTAAATCTCAAGCGCCGCGTCGTTGCGCAACGTGCTCATCATCGGGCTATGGCCCTCTAAAACGCCGAAGTCGCCCTCAGTGCCCGGAACGACGACCATATAGACGTCGTCCGAGCGATAGAGCTTCTCAGGGGTTACGAGTTCGAAGTGCAGCGGCATAATGGCTTACGCCGCTTCCGCAGCCATTTTGGCTGCCTTTGCAACCGCTTCTTCGATGCCGCCGACCATGTAGAACGCGGCTTCTGGAAGATGGTCATATTCGCCATCAACCACTGCCTTGAACGACTTAACGGTATCTTCGACCTGAACGAACTTACCGGAGATGCCGGTGAAGACTTCCGCAACATGGAAAGGCTGTGACAAGAAACGCTGGATCTTACGCGCGCGGGTAACGGTCAATTTGTCGTCTTCTGACAATTCGTCCATGCCCAAAATCGCGATGATGTCTTGCAGCGACTTATACTTTTGCAGCGTTTCTTGAACGCGGCGGGCGGTGTCATAATGCTCTTGACCGACAACGGCTGGCGTCAAAACGCGGCTGACCGAGTCAAGCGGGTCAACGGCAGGATAAATGCCAAGCTCCGAAATCGCACGGTTCAACGTGGTCGTTGCGTCCAAGTGAGCAAATGACGTTGCTGGTGCAGGGTCGGTCAAGTCATCTGCGGGAACGTAAATCGCCTGAACCGAGGTAATCGAACCCTTGGTGGTTGAGGTAATGCGCTCCTGCAACTGACCCATGTCGGTTGCAAGTGTAGGCTGATAACCCACCGCCGAAGGAATACGGCCCAAAAGTGCGGACACTTCGGAACCAGCCTGCGTGAAGCGGAAGATGTTGTCGACGAAGAACAGAACGTCCTGGCCTTCTTCATCGC
>CAIPUN010000178.1 GCA_903868245.1 uncultured Sphingomonadales bacterium
CGATACCGTGAATGTAGGTAAGCGCAATGATCACGCGCTTGTTGGTTGGAATGTTAACTCCGGCAATACGTGCCAATTTATTTACTCCTGCTCCACAGGTGCCCCCGAAAGGACAAACCCTATCTCAACGCTGATGATATCCCGAAACGCACAAAACCAGCGGACGCATAAACGCGCTGCTGGCTGCACCAGATGTTCGGAATTAGCCGCGCCTTACGGTGAGTCGCGCCAACTGTCAAGGCCAGAGGCGCGCTATCCCTTGCCTTTGGTCTTGGTTTTGCCATCGCTGGCATTTTCTTCGATAAACCCAATGACCTTGCCGTTCGCGGTTGGATCACCGCACGATGCGGCGATCAACAACCGGCGCTTCATAACATTTGGGGCAGATCACTTGCGGGCGTATCTTCATCCGGATTCGCAGTGCTGACCTCAGACGCTTCGTCAGAGACTGCTTTCTCAATCGTCTCAATATCTAGCTTGAAACTATCCACCTTGGGTAGTTCTGCCCCTAAGGGGGCGAAGGGCGACAACATATTTTTAAATTGCTCGCCCAGCACCTTATCTACGGCAGGTGCAATTTCCGATACTTTGTAGCGCATGTAACCACCCACTACATAAGAGAAGCTGACCCGCGTACCCGCATTGTCCTTAGCAGGCTCCATTGCAACGGTAAGCGTGCCCATAACAGCCTCCGACTGGAGCGGACCAAGCGCACCCTGCAAGCGCAATACTTTCCCGGGCTGCGCGAAAATAACCCGCATATGCTCAACGCTACCGACGGTCTTTAACGCACCACCGGCATCTGCCTCCTGGATCAGTTCACAAAAACAACCATTGGCCTGCGCATCGATATAAAAGCCTGCGGTTGAGCCAGACCAGCTGTGCGCCTTGTTCCAATAATCCTTCGGCGTCAGCAGACGCTTCCAAATTTCTTCAGGCGTCGCGTCAACGGTCGCCATGTGAACCGAGTTGAAACCCGTATCGGACGCAGCTTTGACTTCAGCAAAGGCAGGAGAGGATATTGCGGCGAGAAGTCCGGCAGGAAAAAGGGCGCTTTTCATGTAAAAGGTCTAGTCCCGATTCAACGGAAATAAAAGCGCAGTTGTTTTTGAACAGAATTGTCCGTTCCAATCATCTCGCGCGATGGTCCAAGCCCACTGCTAACGCTAGGGCGACGGGGTCAGCAGACAATCGCGGTAATGGCGTCGGTCACGTCCTCAATCGAAGCCATGCCGTCAACCCGGCTGACCAGGCCACGTGCATCGTACAAAGGCAAAATCGGCTCGGTCTTTGCGCGATACTCCGCCATGCGGGTCCGCACTGTTTCCTCATTGTCATCTGGACGGCGCTTGAATTCATGCGCACCGCATTTGTCGCAGGTGCCCGCAATGACTGGTTGCTTAAAAACATCATGATAGCCGTCGCCACAATTCGCGCAGGTGTAGCGGCCAACCACGCGCGCAACCAAGGCGTCTTCATCGACGACCAGCTCGATGACATGATCAAGGGTCCGGTGACGCGCAGAGAGCAACCCATCCAACAACGCTACTTGCGGGGCAGTGCGCGGGTATCCATCGAAAATGAGGCCCTTGTCGTCAGGAATGGCGTCCATATGTTCGCCAAGGATTTCTGCCATCAACTCGTCAGGAAACAATTTCCCGGCTTTCATGATGTCATCTGCCATTTTGCCGACATCCGAACCAGCCTTGACCGCCGCACGCAGGATGTCACCCGTCGACAATTGGACCATGCCATATTTCTCGACAAGAAAGGCAGCCTGTGTGCCCTTGCCAGCGCCCGGAGGCCCCAAAAGGATGATATTCATGAAACGTGTCCCCGATTCGTTTCGATGTCGCACCGTTTAGCGGGTGCGTCCACCCTTCAGCTTCGCCTTTTTCAGAAGGTCACCATATTGGTGCGCGAGCAAATGACTCTGGATCTGCGAGATAGTGTCGATGGTGACATTCACCAGAATAAGCAGGCTGGTTCCACCAATGGCAAAGAATTGCTGCTGCCCTGTCTGCGCCATCACATAATCCGGCAGCAAGCAAACCAATGTCAGATAAGCGGCACCAAGCACCGTGATACGCGTGAGCACATAATCCAGATAGGATTCGGTGTTTTTACCAGGGCGAATACCGGGAATGAAGCCACCGGCCTTTTTCAGATTCTCCGACGTCTCTTCCGGATTGAAGACCACCGCAGTGTAGAAAAAGCAGAAAAAGACAATACCAAGGCCGTAGAGCGCCAAATATACTGGCTGCCCGTGGGCAAGATATTGGTTCAGCGAAATCACGAAGTCACCCATGGCGCTTTCGCCCGCTACAGTATTTCCGCCCAATTGCGTGATCGTGATCGGCAACAGCAACAGCGACGAAGCGAAAATGGGCGGAATAACCCCAGCGGTATTGATTTTCAAAGGAAGGTGGCTGCGGTCCGCCTGCATCATCCCGCGCTGCGTTGCGCGCTTGGGATATTGAATAAGCACCCTGCGCTGGCCACGCTCCATGAAGCAGATCAGCAGCGTGAGGCTGATGAACATTGCGATAAAGCCTACAATGACGAACCCGCTGATCGATCCCGTACGGCCGCCTTCTAGCAATTGCGCGAACAAGCGCGGCATTTGCGCGACGATACCTGCCATGATGATCAACGAAATACCATTACCGATTCCCCGCGACGTGATTTGCTCACCTAGCCACATCAGGAACATGGTGCCGCCAATAAGACTTATGGTTGCAACGATACGGAACATCAGGCCCGGTTCGACCACAGCGCCAATGCCATTGGCCGCAGCAAGGCTTTCGAGACCGGCGGCAAGGAAATAGCCCTGGATCGCGGTCAGGAACACTGTGCCATAACGCGTATATTGGTTGAGCTTTTTGCGCCCGCTCTCACCCTCTTTCTTGATCGCGGCGAGCGTGGGCGACAGTGATGCCGCGAGCTGCACCACAATCGAGGCGGTGATATACGGCATAACGCCAAGCGCGATAAGGCTCATACGTTCAAGGCTGCCGCCTGAGAAGGTGTTGAAAATGTCGAGAACGCCGCCAGCAGCATTATTGGCATATAAAGCCGCTTGAGCGACAGGATCGACACCAGGCAATGGCACGAAACTCAATAAACGGAATATAATGAGCGCGCCTATGGTAAACCAAATGCGGTTCTTAAGCTCTGTTGCCTGCCCGAACTTCGATAGATTGAGGTTCGAGGCCATTTGGTCGGCCCTAGATGCCATGATATTCGTTCCTTGGTTCCGGATTGACGCCGAGCGCAATTTACGTGCGTATCGGCTTAATCCCAAAAATTACGTCTGACTCTATCCGGACGACCCCCAGAAATGTCAAACCCCGCCAGCCCATATCGGGAAGCGGGGCTGGCATGACAAGAGCGAAGTCGTCGCCTCAGTCTTATTTCTTAGCCGCGGCTTCTTTAGCAGCGTTCTTGACTGATGATTTCTTCGCAGCGGCTTTTTCCGATGCAGAAACCTTCACCAGTACTTCAACCTTACCACCGGCCTTTTCAACTGCCTCAACAGCTGCCTTTGAAGCACCAGCGACCGAGAAGTTAACCTTGGAGGTGAGTTCACCCTTAGCCAACAAACGGACGCCGTCCTTGCCACCACGTGCAAGACCAGCTGCCTTCAACGCCGCATGGTCAACAACAGCTTTGATGTCGATTTTCTTGGC
>CAIPUN010000179.1 GCA_903868245.1 uncultured Sphingomonadales bacterium
CCTTTGCCATTGCATCCTTAAGGCGCAATATCAATATGCAATCCCAGATGAATGCCCGATGAGTAAGGATAAAAGGCCGTTATGACATTATTGAAACGACTGTTCGGCAACGGGCAACCTGACCCTAAAGTAAAGCTTGTCCCTTTGTATAACCAAATTGTTGCCAAGGCGCGTGCGCCGCATTGGTATATCGAGGGCCAAGTACCGGACAGTCTTGATGGCAGGTTCGATATGGTCGCGACGATATTGTCTCTGGTGCTTTTGCGGTTGGAAGAAAGCAAAGCCCACGCCCTTGATATGGCGCGACTGACGGAGGTTTTTGTCGATGACATGGACGGTCAGCTGCGCGAAGTCGGCATTGGCGACATGATTGTCGGAAAACATATTGGCCAGATTATGAGTGCGGTTGGCGGCAGGCTTGGCGCATTTCGGACCGCTATGAGCGATCACAGCGCCCTTGACGATGCCTTGGTTCGCAACCTCTACCGCAGCGTCGCGCCATCGGACGAGGCGCTTGCGCATACACGCCAGGGCTTGCTTGATGTCGAACGTGCACTAGGCGCACAATTACCTGATAACTTGGTGGAGGGCGACGCGACATGGTAACCGCGAATGAGTTTAGCCATGTCATCAAGCTGTCTGAAGTAGGAAGCCATAGCCGCAATATCCAACTGTCGGCGGACGAGGTGGCCCGCGCTGGATTGATGGTGCGTTTTGATTTGGCTGCGCTGGATTTGCTAAAGGCGGAGATTTCGCTGGCGCATGATGCCGAAGGCGTGGTGGCAACCGGCCGCTTCACCGCGGACCTTGCGCAATATTGCATTGCCTCGCATGACTCTGTTCCTACCATAATGGACGAAGCAATGCATATCCGCTTCATCCCCGAACCGGTGATGAGCGGCGAAGTTGAGCTTGAGTTGGAAGCCGATGATTGTGACACCATGTTTCATGATGGCCAGACCATTGATCTCGGCGAGGCCGTGGCCCAATCGCTTGGCCTTGCACTGAACCCCTATCCGCGCAGTCCGGAGGCGGAGAAAATGCTCAAGGCCGCTGGAGTCAAAAGCGAGGAGGACGTAATTCCAACAGGCGCGTTGGCTGGCCTTAAGGATCTATTGGCGAAAAAATGATGGGTACACGCCATGTTTGATGTGGCGCTGCGCCGGTTGGTCGACCCTGCACTTATCCGCATGGCGGGATGGGTTGCGGACACACGCATTTCGGCGAATATGCTGACAATCAGCGGCGCAGGGCTTGCGCTATGCGCGGCTTTTTTCATCACCCAGTCAAATTTCACGGCAGCCTTGGGCTTTATTCTGCTGAACCGGATGGTTGACGGGTTGGATGGTGCGGTGGCCCGCATCAATGGACCTACAGCGTTCGGGGGATATCTCGATACCATTTGCGATTATATCTTTTATCTCTCAATCCCTATCGCGTTCGGCTTGACGCGCCCCATCAACCAAATACCCGCCTTGTTGCTGGTCGCTAGCTTCACTTTGACCGCGGTCAGCTTTCTGGCCTTTGCCGCTATTGCCGCGCGGCAGACATCTGGTGGCGGCGCGCATGGCCCAAAGGCATTTATCTATTCAAGCGGATTGATGGAGGGCGGGGAGACGATAGCCTTTTTCTTACTATTCTGCCTGTTGCCCGGATTTTTCCCGACGCTTGCCGTTGTTTTCGCCGCATTGTGCCTGCTGACAGTTGTGCAGCGCTTAATCCTCGCGGCAAAAAGCTTCGACTAACCGCGCTGCCAGCGGAACCAGCGTTCGGCCCATTTCAACAAGCCCTCAGGCTTACGCGCGAGGCCAAATTGCCCGGCCGCATATTTGTTCGCCTCCGCCCATGTGGGATAAGGGTGAATGGTCTGGAGAATTTTGCGCAAACCCATATTGTGCTTCATTGCAAAGGTCACCTCGGCGAGAATTTCGCCTGCATTCTGACCAATGATTGTCGCACCCAATATCTGGTCACTGCCCTTGGCGGTCAGGATTTTGACAAAGCCGTGCGCTTCGCTTTCGGCAATGGCGCGGTCAAGGTCATCCAGATCGTACCGCGTGATATCAAAAGAAAGGCCCTGCGCTTCGGCTTCGGCTTGCGTTAGACCCACGGTCGCTAACTCCGGCTCCGTATAGGTCACGCGCGGTAAGACGCGGTAATCGGTGCGGTATTTTTTAAAGGGGCGCGCCAGGGCGTTCACGCTGGCATACCAAGCCTCATGACTGCCGCCATGGGTGAGCTGCTGACGCCCAGCCACATCGCCTGCGCATAAAATATGTGGCAAATTGGTGCGCAAATACACGTCGTTTTCCAGCCGCCCGTCGACAATCAGACCCAGCTCTTCCAAGCCGAAGCCTGCAACACGGGGCGTGCGTCCAACGGCGATTATGATGTCATCATACGCAATTTCTGCTTCCCCGTCCGGCCCAGCCACAATAAGCTTCTTACCCGCTGCAAACCGCACTGCGCGATGGTTAGTAAGGACCGACACGCCTTCCGATTCCAGGCGCGCCGTTACCAATGCCGCGGCATCAGCATCTTCCTTCAACAGCAAGCGTTCAGCCATCTCAACAATCGTAACTTGCGAACCGAGCCGCTGAAATGCTTGCGCCAATTCACAACCGATTGGCCCGCCGCCCAA
>CAIPUN010000180.1 GCA_903868245.1 uncultured Sphingomonadales bacterium
ATTAAGCCGCCGCCCAGTTCTGCGCCAAGCTGTGTCCACGCTTCTTCGGCCAAATGCGGGACCATGGGCGATGACAGCAAGAGGATTGTGCGGATCGCAGAATCGCGGCTAGCCGAAGGTGCGGCTTTCTCAATGGCGTTAGCCAGATCGTAAATTTTCGCCACGGCCTTGTTGAAGGCAAGTGCCTCGATATCTGCGCCGACGCCAGCAATCACTTGGTGCGTTTTGCGATCCAAGGCCTTATCGGCGCCATCTGCACCGCTGACCTGTGAAGTCAGGCGCCAAAGACGCTGCACAAAGCGCCAGCAGCC
Organism: uncultured Sphingomonadales bacterium; assembly: GCA_903868245.1. Lineage (GTDB taxonomy): Bacteria > Pseudomonadota > Alphaproteobacteria > Sphingomonadales > Sphingomonadaceae > Sphingorhabdus_B. The sequence continues at coordinate 312 of CAIPUN010000180.1, forward strand.
TTCAATGCCTGCTTCCGACCATTCTAGGTCGCGTTCGGGCGGGCTGTCGGACAGCATGAACCAGCGTACGGCATCTGCACCATATTGATCGACAATGTCATCGGGATCGACGACATTTTTTTTCGACTTGGACATCTTCTCGATACGGCCAGCAACCGCAGGTGCGCCGCTGTCGATGATAGTCCAGATGTCACCCTCGCGCCGCACCTGATCGGGGCTCAGCCAACTGCCCTTTGCGTCTTGATAGGTTTGATGCGTGACCATGCCTTGCGTGAATAAGGACGCAAACGGCTCCTTCACGTCGATCAGGCCAATATGGCTTAACGCGCGAGTCCAGAATCGGGCATAAAGCAAGTGCAGAATGGCATGTTCGACACCGCCAATATATTGGTCCACCGGAAGCCATTTTTCAGCAACGGTGCGATCAAATGGCTTGTCCTGCGGTTGGCTGGCGAAGCGGATAAAATACCAGCTTGAATCGACAAAGGTATCAAGTGTGTCGGTCTCCCGCCGCGCAGGATTTCCGCAGCTTGGGCAATCGACCTTGCTCCAATTTGGATGTCGGTCAAGCGGGTTTCCGGGAATGTCGAAACTGACATCTTCGGGCAATGTCACCGGCAATTGATCATCCGGTACCGGCACCGCGCCGCAGGTCTGACAATGGATGATGGGAATGGGCGTGCCCCAATAACGCTGACGCGAGACACCCCAGTCGCGCAGACGATATTGCGTCTGCCCAATGCCCCAACCCTCGGTCTGTGCGCGTGCTATGACATCAGCCTTGGCTTGATCAATGGTCATGCCATTCATCCAATGGGAATTCACAATCGTGCCGGGGCCAGTGAAGGCAATATCGCCAGCAAAGACGCTATCGGTCACATCGCCATCGGCAACGACGCGGGTGACGGGCAAATCATATTTGCGGGCAAAATCAAGGTCGCGCTGGTCATGCGCGGGGCAGCCAAAGACGGCGCCCGTGCCATAGTCCATCAACACAAAATTGGCGACATAGACCGGCAAATGCCAGCTGGCATCCAGCGGGTGTTCGACGGATAGACCAGTGTTAAAGCCGCGCTTTTCCGCGGTTTCAATGTCAGCAGCCGTTGTGCCGCCCTTGCGACACTCCTCGATAAATGCTTGCAAGTCAGGCGCGTTGCCGGCCAGTTTTTGCGCGACGGGGTGGTCCGCGGCAATGGCGACAAAGCTTGCGCCGAACATGGTATCGGGCCGCGTTGTAAATACGTCTATGCCGCCATCCCCGCC
>CAIPUN010000181.1 GCA_903868245.1 uncultured Sphingomonadales bacterium
AGCGCGTGTCCGCGTTGTCGCCCCGCATTTCTATGATTCAGCAGGAGAGCGTTACCGTGACTGAAGTGACGATCACGACCCTGCCCGCCGCCCCGCTGCACGTCTTTGAGATTTGGAGCAATCCGGCCGCTGTCGCCAAGCGATTCAAAGCAGTGATGGGTTTTGCACTGCCAGCGACCGGACGGTCGGGGGGAAGTGACGCGCTCCGCTTGATCCGCTTTGAACCCACGGTGTGGTTGGTAGAAGGCGATATCAGCGCTTTGGGCGATGTTTTGGCAGATGATGGCGCCCTCACTGCCATAAGCGGCGGGATCGTCCGTATGCGCCTTTCAGGACCCGGCTGGCGGACCTTGCTGATGGAAGGCGGCGTCTTCGACGCAGAAGACCCCGCATTCAGCGCAGGATGTAGCGCAGCGACGATCATTGACCATGTCAATGTACGTTTGCATGTCATCAGTGACGATGCCTGCGACGCTTATGTGCCGCTCAGCTTTAGCGCCGCCCTCCTTCATTTCTGGCAAGAGGCGGCGCGCAGCCTTTAGTCGGTTTACTCGGCCTTTGGCGGCACGGCTTCGGAGAGATGCTGCAAGGTCATTCCCTTTGCATGGCCGCGTTGGAAGCCCTTCCATAACGTCACGCCTTCGCCGCCAGGGCTATATGCGCCCCATGCTGTTCCGGACGGCGCGTTCCAAGCGCCGTCATCCGAATCTTCAACGGCGATATTCAGATACGCAGACTTGCGGTCGTCTTTTCGCAAATGTACGGCCAGAAATGCTGTAATGAAGTGCAGGTTGATGGCGTTAATCCGGTCTTGCCGCCAGATAGGGTCTTCGAACCAGTCGATATCCCACACGGTCCCCCGCATTTCAGGCGGTGCAGGGTTAAGCGCAATCGAATGGCCGGCCTGCTTATATGTCAGCAAATAGCGATCGCTGTTTACAGCGCCACCAAAGACCGCAAGGGCGCCAGATTTATAATCAACAGTAGCGTCGCTATCGCCTTGTATCAGAAGTAATGGCGCGGTGAGTGCGGCGAGACCTTCTGCGCCCCATGCACTGCGGGGCGCGCCGCCCGCTGGTGCCAATGCCACTATGGCCTTCACCTCTTTTAATGCCATAGCATCGGCATGCGTATTGCCGCGCGCGAAGGTTTTGAGCCAGCCGCCCGCGACCAGATCCATATTCGGCCCCGCCGGATCCAGCGATGCCCCGCCTGTGGTCAGCACGCCATAGCCGCCTTGCGAATAGCCGATCAGTGCCACATTATCCGCATCGATAAGGTCGCCCAACACATTGCGCAATTCGCCTGCAGCAAAAACGATATCGCGCGGTCGGTTGAAATTTGGCGCCGCGCGGGTGCTGGGCAACGTGACATATGGGTTGGGGTCATTGTGATGAATGGCGGCAACGACATATCCCTTGGACGCCAAATTTTCGGTCAGCCAGGTCATCATCGCGGGATTGTTGCTATAACCATGGCTGATGATGACCAAAGGATGTTTGCCGCCTGCCGCTGAAGCGTCGGCCACAGCCATACCCTTTTGCGAGAAGCTTACCGGCGGGAGTGGTGGTTCGGCCCACAGGATTCCGCGATAGATAATAGGCTTTTTAACGTTTTTGACCGTAGCGGGGTACCAAATATCAACCCGCAAATTGCGATCAACAAGGGGAACTTCGGTACCGCCGGAACCCCCATTTTCGACATCAGGCTGATTTTGATGGGTTAACAGGACCGAACGGAAACCAACCCCATTTGGACCCAAGGCCGCGAGTTCCGGCGCGTCGACGCTCGGGATACTCGGTATACCCGCATGAACGGGCATGGCGAGTAGGGCTAGGCCAGCAAGCCAGATACTGCGGATCATGCGATCATCTCCTCACCGTCCAGCGTTGGCGCGGGCCATGACAATTGCTGGGCCATCCAGGGATATTCGGCAATCAACGGTGGAAAGGTTTTTTCGCGCAAGACCTGCTGACATAAAGTCGCGGTGCGCTGCGGAATATCGCCCAGTTCGTCCATCCGCGCCACAACTTGGACCGCGCGGGAGAAGCGCCCGCGCGTCATCGGTTCGGCGCGTAGCTCGGGAAGCAGCTCCGGCACAGCTGCCAGGCACACTGGCGTAGTGATGGTCCACCCGATGCCTGCGGCCACTAACGCCAATTGCTGATGCGAGGATTCCACTTCGACCATCTGCGGCAGTTTCAATTTCATCCGGACAATCTGACGCTCAATTTGCTGGCCTGTGCCCGTCAGGCGGGAAAAACGGATGAACGGCAAGGATGATGGCACGCCGTTTATGTCTAATGGCTCGCGAAAGTCTTTCGGGAAAACCATAATGAAGCTTTCCTCAAACACTGGGTGCAGTTCCACCGTGTCGCGATGTTCAAGGCTGAAACTGCCGGTCACCATCATATCAATATCCCGCGCCAGAAACTCACCTTGATGCTCCAACGATATACCCGATCGGATATTCCATCGGTCCGCACGCGGCCCAAGATGCTGCAAGATAGGTGCGGTCAGTTCGTTCGCCAGACTGAAGGACATCGCAACCGTGATGCTCGAAATCGGCAGGTTTGCGCCTTCGCGGACCTCATCATAAGCAAGGCGGGCATGGGCAATAAGCTTATGACCGCGCGCAAACAGCGATTTTCCGCTTGCCGTTAAGCCTAATGGGCGCATCGTGCGATCAAACAAGGATGCACCAATGCCGGTTTCCAGTCGGGCAATCGTTTGCGAAACCGCCGATTGCGTAACCTGCAGATGCGCGGCGCATTGCGACATGCCGCCAAGTTCAACGGTCATGATGAACACTTCCAATGCGTGCAGATCGAATTCCTGCGGCAATTTCATACAACAGCCCCCCAAGCGCTCAGCATAGCCGATGGCTAACATTACCTACGCTAATGGCTATTCGATACTTTGCATAATAATGCCATGCATTTTCGACATAGACGGATTATGCTTCAGCGGCGTTGCACACTTGCATCACTTTGCCGGATCATTGGCGCTTACAGTATCTCGATGCAATGCCAGCAAGCCTTTTAATGTGCCAAAACACATGCCCAACAAGATAAAGGCCAAGGGCAACCCCGTGGCGATAGCGCCTGCCTGAAGCGAGGTCAGACCGCCATTGAGGAGGAGAAGGACGCCGATGCCACCAACGGCGACCAACCAGATCGTCTTTTGCTTCAGCAAAGTATCAGTACGACCACCCGCTGTCATCGTATCAATGACCAAAGTTCCAGAATCCCACCCTGTCACGAAGAAGATCAGGATGAGGCAAATCGCCACAAAAGAGGTGAATTGCGCCCAAGGCAAAGCGCCCAGCAACACAAATAATTGCGTGTCGAGCGATGCTTTAGCCAAGTCCGCACCATTGCCGGCAACGATCTGCGCAATGCTGGCGTCGCCAAAAATGGTCAGCCACAAGATACCGAGCAAGCTTGGCGAAATCATAGCCCCGGCAATAAATTCACGCACCGTTCGGCCCAATGAAATACGCGCCATGAACATGCC
>CAIPUN010000182.1 GCA_903868245.1 uncultured Sphingomonadales bacterium
CACGTTTCAGGGCCACAAGGAATGCGAAGACGCGTTGAAGGAATTTTACGGGATGGACCATGCCATGGTCTTTTCTACGGGCTATCAGGCGAATTTGGGCATCATTAGCACGATCGCTGGCAAGGGTGATTACATCATCCTGGACATTGACAGCCACGCCTCGATTTATGATGGTTGCAAAATGGGTGACGCCGAAATCGTCGCCTTCCGCCACAATGACGTTGAGGCCCTCGAAAAGCGCTTGAAGCGGCTTCCGGCGGATGCAGGCAAGCTTGTCGTGCTTGAGGGCGTTTATTCCATGCTTGGCGACGTGGCGCCGCTCAAAGAGATGATCCGCGTCTCGAAAGAGGCGGGCGCGATGATCCTGGTCGATGAAGCACATTCGATGGGCTTTATTGGCGAAAATGGACGCGGCGTTGCTGAGGAGCAGGGCGTGCTGGATGATGTCGATTTCGTCATTGGCACTTTCTCGAAATCGGTTGGCACTGTTGGCGGCTTCTGCGTATCGAACCATCCCAAGTTTGAAATCATGCGGCTGGTATGCCGTCCTTATGTGTTCACCGCCTCGCTTCCGCCGTCGGTTGTCGCATGTTCGGCGGCTAGCATACGCAAGCTGATGCACAATAAAAACAAGCGCGCGCATTTGTGGGAAAATTCAAAAAATCTGCATCAGGGGCTGCGCGATCTGGGCTTCCAATTGGGTACGCCAAACGCACAAAGCGCCATCATCGCGGTCGTCATGCCCGATCTGGAAAAGGGCGCTGCGATGTGGGCAGCATTGCTTGAAAACGGACTTTATGTGAATTTGGCTCGCCCACCTGCAACACCTGCAGGCATGACTTTACTGCGTTGTTCATTATGCGCAGAACATAGCAGCGATCAGGTGGCCGATATTCTCGACCGCTTCGAACGCGCGGGCAAAGCTGTCGGGATCATCTGATAGGAAGATCGTGACCAAGCGGGATCGCAATGCCCGCTTCTTGTTGCCGCGCAACTGTTTTAGCGTTTATCGCACGGCGCCTTTTGCCCATAATTTAGGCACCAGAAACAGCGCTGCGACCAATGGCCATTTGCGTTGCCATGGCCGGATGATGATCTGTGTTCCGGCGTGACGGTTTATCTTCCACGCCAGATAATCAATCCCACCGGCATAGGTGAACGCGGCCTTGGCAAGCCGTGCGATGGTCAGCAATTTGCCGCGCCGGCGTAAGCTAGGCCAACGATTTTTCTCTTGCACTATTTGGCCATCTATATCGGGCAACAACAGGACTTTGTCGCCCCGCATCTCGTTTGCTATATGGGTGTGACCCAACGCCGCGATACCAAAACGACGATAACGTTCGGGGTCGAATGCGATTACGGATGACGGCCGGTCTTTGCGTTCAGCACGCAGTTCGGCACCATAGGTCATCTGGAACCCAGACTGCCATAAATCGAGGATGTCCACCGGACGTTCGACAAATGCCAGCGCGGCATTGAGCAAAGTTGTCGCTGCCCCGGAAATGGCGATGACCGCCGCATGTCGGGCTGTATCATCGGCGCACCAAACGAGGCGCGAAGGTTGCGCAAATCTGGCCCAAACGGACACGGCGGAGGCAGCTGGTCGGTTAAGGTCGTGAAAGTCGCTTTCGCTTAAAACCGCCACTTTGGCGATTAGGCCATTATGTTGAAACGGAAAGACGTTGGGCGGCAGACGGCGGTTCCATGTCGCGAGCCAAGTTTTGCTATAAGCAGCGTCATAATCCGACACGATCAGGTAGAAATCAAGCATCTCGCCCTGCAATTGCTCTGACCGCAAACAGGATCCATAGAATAACACCGCGCGCGCAGCGCCTGCATATTGCGCCGCAATGTGGGCGGCGAAATCACACACGCCGGCCTGCACCGGAACAGCCAATTCTTCGGCGACAAGTTGCGTGAGCGAGAGCATATCTTGTGCCTTAGCCGCCTTTATCGACGCTTGTTAAGCGGCCAGTTTCAAGAACGGGACGGGCGGTGTCGAACGAAGAACAATCGGGCTGCCGCGATGGGCCTGAAATACTTCGCCGTCCAGAACAACACTGCTTTGTTCACTGTCGATGCGGATAACGTCACCTTGTTGGAAATGCACGCCGCTCATTGGGGTTTGCCCTAATTTGCCCCGTAGCGACGCGGCGATCATTTTAAGCATGGCCATTGGTTTTTGGTCCACCGCTAGAAATTTCATCAGCCCGCGTTGTTTCTCATTGCCAGCCTGGCCGCCCAATAACAGCTTTTCCAAGGTCGTCACAATCAGCACGGAAAATGTGCCATGTAACTCACCATTGCGGATGAACGATATGCTTACGGGTTTGGATCGTTGGGGCAGAAAACTTGCCGGAACACGAACAATTGTCGAAAACAAAACGGCAATTGCGGTCAAAAAATGGCTCAGTCCATTGGGCAGGCCCAAGGGGTAAATTTTGTGCCGACAATATAATATCGTTTCGGCAAGCCCTGCGCCGCCCAAAAACATGCCCAGCACCGGACGCGCGCCTTCGCTGCCATCGCTCAGGGCAATGAGTTCGCGGACCACGATATGCTTAGACAGGTCGCCTTTTGCGACTTCAATAATCCGCGAAAGCGCCTCCAATGGGTCGCCTTCTGCGCCCAAGTCCAAGGCGATGAGGTTCGTCTTGCCATTGGGCAATACAGCCACTGGTGGCGGAGTGCCTTCGAAATGGCCACCATGATACAGTTCGGTCAGGGCGGATTGAACCGTGCCATCGCCGCCGTTGATGACTAACACCTTGGGTTTGACACGCGCAATCATCTCCAAAGCTTTGGCAATTTGCCCGATCTCCTCGACCTCATAATGGAATATATCCGGATTTTTGGCGCAATAGGTGCGAACGGCCGGCAACATAGATCGGTTGCCAGTTGAATTCGGGTTCGAAAGGAGCGCCACTAAAGCCAAATAAATACCCTCACATATATTTCAGATTGACGGTAATGCGCGTAACGCCCGGCCCGGCTTGGAAAGCAACCTTGTGAACTGACGGCCTGCCCAAATTCAAAATACTGATGCTTGGGTTGTTGGAAAAACCGCCACCGTCTTGGCTAATGTCAGTCTTGCCATTGCCATTGCGATCATGCCGGACAGCGATGCCATATTTGCCTTCGGCAGGAACCGGGATACAGATATTCATGCTGCCTTCATTGGCGGGGCTTTCGACACGGTGCAGCCAGCGGCCCTTTGCCAACCATGCACCGGGGATTGCAGGATAGGACTGAACGCGGATTTTTCCACTCGATTCCTTAACGCCGCGTACATGAACGAGCACAGCCGGCCCATTGCCCGACGTGCATCGTGACATATCATTATTTAGTTCTTGGTTGGCCATAGAGGGGCCGGAAACCAGCACCAGACCAACCATAGCCACAAGAGCGACACATTTCTTCATCTCAATACTCCTGGAACTTCCATGTCTGTGATCCGCACTTTTTTCGGATAGCATCGATATTGCTCCTGAACCTGTAACCGTCTATCGGGTGAGTTTGCGGCCAAATTAGGGTGACAGGGCGACCATAAGTTGAAATTTCTAACTGCCACTGACCGCTACATCTTCCGGCTGGTAATGTTGCCGCTGCTTGCGACCCTCGCAATTGCCGCATCATTATTGCTGCTGGAAAAGATGCTGAACCTGTTTGACTTTGTGGCGGCAGAAGGCGGACCAGTTAGCGTCGTGTGGCGCATGCTTGCGAACCTTGTGCCCGAATATCTTTCCTTGGGTATCCCCATCGGTCTGCTTCTTGGTATTTTGCTGG
>CAIPUN010000183.1 GCA_903868245.1 uncultured Sphingomonadales bacterium
AATTGGACCACCTTCGTTCAGTGCAGGGATAAGACCGAATTGTGCGGCCACATCTGGGTTTGCGGCACCAGCCGCAGTCAGAAACAAAATCGACATTTTAACTACCTCTCAAAAAATAGAACTATCTAGCAAAAAAGACCCGGCGCGAAGGCTCCCCCTTTCGCCGAGCCACAAAATTATTTCGGTATCTGCCACCGAACACGGTTAGAGTAAGAACCTTGAACCTTTTCACCGTTACGAACGGCAGGTTCAAAGCGCGCACGGCGCTTTACGTTGCTGCATGTTGCAGCATCCAGATCGTCGTGACCGCTTGACTGCGTAACCACGCAGTCAACGACACGACCATCAACGCCAATCGTAACACGGAAACCAGTGGTGCCTTCACGCTCCTGCTGCAACGCGCGCGACGGATAGTCGTTCGTGTTTGCCCAATTGCTTGGATTACCACGTGGCTTCGCTTCAGAAGATGGACCCGCCGGTGGTGGGGGTGGCGCGGGTGGCGCTGCCGTAGGCACAATCGGTGCAGAAGGTGGCGGCGTAGCAACGGTACGAATCGTTGGTGGCGGCGTAACCGTTTGAACCAATGGCGGAGGCGACACAACCGGAGGCTCGATCTGCTTTTCGGGCTCTGGAGGTGGCTCCTCTTCTTCGGGTGGCTCTTCTTCCTTCACGTCTACAACGGTCATCTTTTCCTTGATGGTCGCGACCGCGTCATACGCAAGACCCGTAACCAAGGCATAACCGAGGAAAGCGTGAAGTAGGATAACAATGATGACAGAAACCAAACGGTTCGTGGTCATCCCATCTTGATCAGCATATGCCATGCGGAAAAAACTCTCCTACCTTCAAAACAAAACAGTACATTGCGTGGGCATGCTTTGAACAAACCCCTGATGTACCCCTGCGATATCGAATTCTGTCTTTTTTTTGCTCGATTCATCGACGCATTAGCCAACCCTTACGGGCCTAGCAATCCGGATTCTGCGATTAAGTCGCAATTCATGGATGGGTAGGCAATATCCTGCAATATGATAGAGGCCTAAAAGAGGTCTAAAGTGGGACAAAGAAAAGGATAATAAATGCGATTCGTTACTGCAAAAACGGGTTTGTGCTTGATTTTACTAGGCCTCAGCGCGGCAACATCGGCGCAAGCACCACTTGATCTGCCGCCCTCCTTTGTGATTGAGGCTGATAAGGCAAGCTATGCAGATATTGCCGATTTGGTTGTAATTTCGCCTCTCATTGTCGATGTGACCGTTAGAAATGTTCGAAAATTATCCGCTGAACAATCGGCAGATGTCCCGGCTTCGCTGGAACGCGTGCTGGTTGAAGCCGACGTCATGGCGCTGATTCGCGGCGAAGGGGGCATCACCCCGCGCGTCCGCTTCCTGCTTGATGTGCCTAAAAACGCGAAAGGAAAAATTCCCAAACTCCAAAAACAGCGCATATATCTGTTTGTTCGACAAGTGACTGGTCGTCCCGGCGAAGTCCAGTTGGCACGACCAAATGCGCTGGCCTTATTTAGCACAGCGAACGATGCGCTCGTCCGCGCAATCACGAAAGAGGCTGTCCAAGCGAACGCGCCGCGTCGTATTGCCAGCGTGAGCAGCGCTTTTCACAGCGCCGGGACAGTTTTGGGGGAAGGCGAAACGCAGATTTTCTTGAAAACGGATAATGAACAGCCGCTATCGCTTACGATCTTGAGCCGCCCGGGCCAGCAAAAGCAATGGGCCGTCTCCACCGCCGAAGTCATTGACGCATCCGCAACAGCGCCGCAGCGCTTTACATTATTGTGGTATCGCCTCGCTTGCGGCTTACCGCGCTCTTTGCCTTCTGACCGCGTTGAAGGCGCATCAAATGCAGATACTGCTCGCGCACAGGCCGACTATAAGTTTGTCATCGAATCACTGGGACCTTGCGAGCGCAAGCGTTAAGAGTGCCTCAAATGCATAAAGAGCCAAAAAGCATGCTCATTTCGAGATTATAGCTACAACGGTCTATGGACCTTCAGCGCGATGCGCCCGGCACCCACAATATGTCACCGCCACGTGTCGCGTTGATCAAACGGCACAGCGTGAAGAGATAGTCCGACAGCCGATTCAGATAGTGCAACGCTTGCGGATTGATTGCCACATCAAGCGATGCAGCCACAAGTGCACGCTCCGCCCGACGCGAGGTTACCCGCGCCATATGCATCTGTGCGGCAGGCAAGCTGCCGCCGGGTAGAATGAAACTGGTCAGAGGCGGAAGTTGCGCATTGGCATTATCAATCGCCGCCTCAAGCCATTCAACCTGTGATGCAGCGATCCGCAATTCCATCGGCGAAGGCTCAAAGCTTTCTCCCGGCGTGGCAACATCTGCGCCTAAATCAAACAGGTCATTTTGGATCCGACGCAGTTCATGAACCAACGGCGTGTCACCTTCGTCTGTGACCAAGGACTGGATCGCAACGCCCAAGGCGGAGTTGGCTTCGTCGATTTCGCCAATCGCGTGCAATCGTGACGCCGTTTTCGACACACGTGAGCCATCAACTAAACCTGTCGTGCCATCGTCGCCAGTCCGCGTGTAAATTTTGGTGAGCTTAACCATGATCGCTTTGCTTATTGCGATCCGGCAACGATCACCAATATGGCCAAGAGCACAATTGTGATCGCTTGCCATTTTACACGGGCAAACATCATCTTGTTCTGAACCGCTAGCGATTTTGGCAGGCCAGCTTCATCAACGTCAGCCGGACGCAAATTGGCAAAAGCATGCAATCCGCGGATTAACGCGAAGGCCACCGCACCAGCGGCACCAATAATGAGGAGAACCAACAATATAGTCATCGGGAGAAGTCCTTGTTCAGGGCCAATACCCTGTGCCCCTTATCTAAGCATCAGATAAGGAAATTCCAAGCGGAAGCATTCGGTGACGCAAATTATCCATAAGTTCAGCTGAACTTTCACCTGCCAAACGGCGAACGGACAAAGCGGGTGACGATTTGCTCTTGGCCAATTTTTCGTCCGCGCTGTCCAGCAAGAGCGGGTGATGCCAATAGACCGGCTCCGGCAAGTCGAGCAATGTCTGCAACAGCCGATGAATGGCGGTATAGGCAAACAGGTCCTTGCCGCGCACGACATAGGTTATACCATCTGCGGCATCGTCAACGGTCGCTGCGAGATGATAAGATGCCGGGGTATCTTTGCGCCATAAAACAACATCACCAAAAGCTAACGGGTCAGCAAATTGCTGCCCCGCCGTCAAATCCGTCCACATAAGCGGGCCAGCCAAGTCGGCGGCCTTCTTAGTGTCGAGACGCCAACTATATGGGCCATCTCCTGCAAAGGGCAGCTCCCGGCAGGTGCCCGGATAATGCGGACCGTCGGGGCCATGGGGCACAGGCTTATGCTTTAAGGCTTCGGATATGTCGCCTCTGGTACAACCGCAGCGATATAATAAGCCAGCGGAAACTAGCCGGTCACGCGCAGCCACGTAACGAGCGGTATGCTGCGATTGGAACTGCACCTTACCGTCATGCGCAAGGCCAAGCCACTGCATATCAGCAAGGATCGCTTGGATATGCTCGGGTCGACTGCGCGTACCGTCAATATCCTCAATGCGAAGGCGAAACTGACCGCCAAAAGCACGCGCAAATTCATGGGCACATAGCGCCGAAAAGGCGTGACCCAAATGTAACTGCCCATTGGGACTCGGGGCAAATCTGGTGACCACCTTGCCCTTCGGTTCCACGATCTGGCCGAAGTAGGAATAAATGAATTCTAAGGCCGTCAAAAAATTATCCCCAATTATACCACATTCGGTAGCTTTAACCTATTGACGCCACAATATGTGCAAATAGGTTGGCGGCTGTCAGATTGCTGTAACGCAAATATGCTTAAAGCATGTTTGACAAAAGGGGAGTAGGGTTCGACTGATGTTGCATACCGGAACTTTCGAAGCTGCGGGCCGGGCAAGGCACCCGGAAAATTGCCCTGCGCTTGTGCTGAACGCGGATTACACGCCATTAAGCTACTATCCATTGAGCCTTTGGCCTTGGCAGACAGCGATTAAGGCCGTTTTCCTCGACAAGGTCGACATTGTCTCCAACTATGATCGGCATGTGCATAGTCCAAATTTGGACATGAAAATTCCGTCGGTGATTGCGCTGCGTCAATATGTGAAGCCGTCGGAATATCCTGCATTCACCCGTTTCAACTTGTTCCTGCGCGACAAGTTCGAATGCCAATATTGCGGCTCGGGTGACAATTTAACCTTTGACCATATCGTCCCACGTCGCTTGGGCGGCATTACAAGCTGGGAGAATGTCACCACCGCCTGCCTCCACTGCAATCTTAAAAAGGGTGGTCGCACGCCAAAGCAGGCGCATATGCAACTGAATATGGCAGCCATCCGACCGACAAGCTGGCAATTGCAAGACAGAGGCCGCGCGTTTCCGCCGAACCATCTGCATGAAACATGGCACGACTGGTTGTACTGGGATATTGAGCTAGAGGGTTAAGACCTTATTTCGTCACCGTCAAAGCTGGGACTGCCCTCGCCGCATCCTCAGGCGTAATGCCGGGCGGCGGCGCGGCGGCAATGCGTTCTTCGCCGCGCATGACACGGCCCGCACGTTTGATCGCGCCACGCAACCGTGGGTAAATTCCACAGCGGCAAAGATTGGTGATTGCCAAGTCAATTTCGGCATCGGTGGGATTGTTGTTTTTCTTCAGCAACACCGACGCCGCCATGATGACGCCGGAAATGCAAAAGCCACATTGTGGAACATTGCCGGCCACAAACGCCTGTTGCAACGGATGGCTCCGGTCACGGCTCAGGCCCTCAATCGTTGTGACAAAGCGCCCTTCTGCCTCTGCGATAGTCACAAGACATGAGCGGATGGCTTCACCATCAATTTCAACCATGCAGGCACCGCAATCGCCAATGCCGCAGCCATATTTGGTGCCCGTCAAGTTGGACGCATCGCGCAGCGCCCACAATAAGGGCGTTTGCGGATCCATTTTATACTGTATTGGGCGGTCGTTGACAGTGAATTTGGTCATCAATCCCCTCTTAATGCGCTCGTCTCGGGCAGTAGTTAATCCCGCCAGCTTTTGTCGATCTGGTCGACCTTGCGCACCATCGCGTCAAATTCTACTCGGCCTGATCCGCCGGGGGGCGATGCCATGTACAAATCGCGCTGGTGTACGGCGATCACCTCTGGCGATACCGTGATCGGCTTACCCATTTGCAGCGTCGCCATCTGATGCTCGCACGCGCGTTGGAGCGCCCAATATTTTATAAAGGCATCGGGAAGCGTCTTGCCCATCACGACGGGACCATGGTTGCGCAGCATCAAGATCCGCTTGTCGCCGAGATGTTCGACCAACCGAACCCCCTCTTCTTCGCGCACGGTGACGCCTTCAAAGTCATGATAGGCCAACTGCCCCATGAAGTTGCACGCGTAGAAGTTCACCGCTTGCAAGCCGCCCTCAAGGCTGCACACCGCCACGGTTGCCGTGGTATGCGTATGGATAATTGCATGTGCGTCAGGCAACGTGCGATGGAACAGGCTATGTTGGACAAAGCCTGCTTTGTTGACATGCCACGGATTATCGGCGTCAATCTTATTGCCATCAATATCGATTTTAATGAGGCTCGACGCGGTAATTTCACCGAAATGCATGCCATAAGGGTTTATCAAAAACGCCCCATCTTCGTCGGGCACTTTGACCGTGATGTGGTTGAAAACAAGTTCGTCCCAGCCAAACATCGAAAATATCCGGTAACAGGCCGCAAGCTCTTGCCGTGCGGTCCATTCCGCCTCGCTATACTTGCTATTTGACTTTAATTGGGTGGCCATGCGCTCTCTCCTGCTCGTCAGTTGCGTTGCATTATGAAACGAACAGGGCGTGAGGGCAAGTATTAGGCGATTGGACCAAGGCCGATTATTTCCAGCAAGCGACTTCGTCAAACAGCAACCAAGCCCACAAAAAGCGCCATTTCCGCTTGATATTTGGAGGCGACATGGGTAGGGGCCACATCAACACGCCGCCTGTGATAGCGGCGATTTTCGTTTTTAGCCTTTCAAAGTGGCCGTTTTAAGCCATTTTGCCGATTCGATGCGGAGTTGAGTTTTTTATGCAAATCATGGTTCGCGACAATAATGTTGATCAAGCCCTACGCGCGCTGAAGAAGAAGCTGCAGCGTGAGGGTGTGTATCGCGAAATGAAGCTTCGTCGTCATTTTGAAAAGCCATCGGAAAAGCGCGCTCGTGAAAAGGCTGCTGCTGTCCGTCGCGCGCGAAAGATGGAGCGTAAGCAACAGGAACGTGACGGCGCGAAATAAGCGCCTGCACTCTGTAACAAGGAAAGCGCCTTTTATTGGCGCTTTTTTTGTGTCTAGAATCCGCGCCGCATTCTGCTAGTCAGCGCGCAACACAGCCAATAGGAATTTTCTATGTCCGTCACTGCCGTTCCCATTCAGCCACTTAAAAAAGGTTCGCTCACAAAATATTGGGCTGCGATTGCGTTGGTTCTCTCTATGGGCGGCGGTCTTGCTTATTGGGGCACCAGCGACGTGCGGCAAGAATTTGGTGATGTTGTGACGACCCCCTCCGGCCTGCGCTACAAGATTATAGAAGCGGGCGAAGGCCCCAATCCTACCGACAATGACGTGGTCCTTGTAAGCTATAAGGGCATGTTAAAGGACGGCACCGTTTTTGACCAAAACCCGCAAGCTGGCTTTCCTGTCACTGGCGTAGTCCCCGGCTTTTCCGAAGGTCTGAAAATTATGCAGCGCGGCGGAAAATACCGCCTGTGGATTCCAGCTGATCTTGGTTATGGGCCAGAGGATCAGCGCAACCCGCAAACAGGCGAAGTCGCCATTCCCGGAGGAAGCGAACTGACCTTCGATGTCGAGCTGCTCGAATTCAAGTCGCGCGCTGAAATTGAAGCAATGCAAAAGCAGATGCAGGAAATGCAGCAACAGCAGGGCAGTGCTGGCGGCGCTGCAGAAGGTCTACCGCCAGAAATTCAGGCGCAAATTGACGCCCAAATGCGCAGTCAGTAATTACCCGGGGTTTAGCCCCCCCTGCAACAAACCTTCATCCTTAATGCGCTTTTGCCAATAAGCAGGCGCAAGCTGGTGGACATTGTTGCCATCACTATCGACAGCAACGGTTACGGGGAAGTCTTGCACTTCAAATTCGTAAATGGCTTCCATGCCTAAATCTGCAAAGCCGACGACTGTGCTGCCCTTGATGGCGCGGGCGACGAGATAGGCAGCGCCACCAACGGCCATAAGATAAGCGCTCTTATGCTTGGCAATGGCTTGCGTTGCCGCCGGACCGCGTTCGGCCTTGCCGACACAAGCGAGCAGGCCTTGCTCAAGCATCATGTCCATGAACTTGTCCATGCGGGTGGCGGTGGTGGGTCCTGCTGGCCCAACAATCTCCTCGCCAACAGGATCAACTGGTCCAACATAATAGATCATGCGGCCCTTGAAGCTGACGGGCAGTTCTTCCCCCTTGGCCAGCATATCGGCAATGCGCTTGTGCGCGGCGTCGCGACCAGTCAACATCTTACCGTTTAGAAGCAAGCGGTCGCCCTGTTTCCAACCAGCCACAATCTCAGGCGTCAACGTATCAAGATCAACCCGGATTGCCGTTGCGTCGGGTTTCCAATCCACCTCGGGCCATTCGTCCAACTTTGGCGCCTCAAGATAGGCTGGGCCAGCGCCATCCAGCGTGAAATGCGCGTGACGTGTGGCGGCGCAATTGGGGATCATAGCAACGGGCTTACCTGCCGCATGGCATGGCGCATCCATGATCTTCACATCCAGGATGGTGGAAAGTCCGCCAAGCCCTTGCGCGCCAATGCCAAGCGCATTGACCTTGTCAAAAATCTCAATGCGCATGGCTTCAATGTCGTTTTGCGGTCCGCGCACCTTCAATTGCCCCATGTCGATAGGCTCCATCAACGCTTGTTTAGCCAGTAACACGCAATGCTCCGCTGTGCCGCCGATGCCGATGCCCAACATGCCGGGCGGGCACCAGCCAGCGCCCATTTGCGGCAGCATCTCCACGACCCAATCGACAATATTGTCTGACGGATTCATCATCTTGAACTTCGACTTATTCTCGCTGCCACCACCCTTGGCAGCAACATCAACGGACACTTTGGAACCGGGGACGAGGTCGACATGTAGGACGCACGGCGTATTGTCCTTGGTATTGCGCCGCGTGAAGGCTGGGTCTGCAAGTACAGAGGCACGCAGCTTATTTTCAGGGTGTAGATAGGCGCGGCGGACGCCTTCGTCGATTACGTCTTGTAAGGATGCAGAGGTATCCTCCAATCGGCAATCCATACCCCATTTAACGAAGACGTTAACAATACCCGTATCTTGGCAAATCGGCCGATGCCCCTCTGCGCACATGCGGCTGTTGGTTAGGATCTGCGCGATGGCGTCCTTTGCAGCCGGTGATTGCTCCGCCGCATAAGCGTCACCCAAGGCGCGGATATAATCCATTGGGTGAAAGTAGCTGATATATTGCAACGCGTCGGCCACGCTCTCTATCAAGTCGGCATTGCGGATGATTACAGTCATATAGGCCCCTGCGCTTTAAGTATGCCATGCCCCTTAACGGGCTGGAGCGCCTATTCAAGCGTCATTGCAAATCCTAGTTTGCAAGCACAGCCAGAACGCCGAATATGCGCCTTCAACCGATACATTCATTTTGGCATAAAAAAATATGCCTTGCTCCATTTTACATCTTGCGTGCTGCATTTCACTTAGCAGGTCCGCGCGTCGCTCGTGCTTACCGCCTGCCAAGGTGCGACGAATGGAATCACATTAGCGACGAATGGAGGGTAATATTTTGTATTTACCCTCTTGCGTCTGAAAATGAATGCGGCACTATAGGTAGCGGTTGGCCACAGGGGGCATTACCACAAATTGTGCTTTAAGCTTCAGTAGACAAATGTGTCGGCGGAAGCATGTTTCCCGTCGATAAGCTGGGGACAAGTCAAAATACTCCCCCTGACAAGGTCAAAGAATGCTAAGAGGGAGTTTCGCGCCCTGAGTCGAACAATATGGGAACATCGGTTCCCAACAAGATACAGCTGGTCGCTGGATGTCGGAAAACCGACAGCCAGTTTCGGGTCGCCGCAATGAATGGAGCTACAGGTTAAAATGGATTTCAGGGATACGGGCCAAGGGGCCGACGACATGACCGCAGGAATGATGACAGATATGCTTGAAAAAGTAGCTGAAGCGGCAAAGGCCGAGATCGCTGAAGCCAAAGCGCCTGCGTCAAGCAAGTCTGTCGACGTACGTCGTTTCAATGTCGTCACCGATTCCGCGCGCGATGCCTTGTTGACCGAATTCGGCAAAGACACGCTGCAGGACCGTTATCTGCTGCCCGATGAAAGCTATCAGGACCTGTTTGCTCGCGTTGCGTCGGCTTATGCCGATGATGAGGCGCATGCGCAGCGCCTGTATGACTATATCTCGCGCCTGTGGTTTATGCCAGCAACCCCCGTTCTGTCGAACGGCGGTACGGGCCGTGGCTTGCCTATCAGCTGCTATTTAAACTCCGTCGATGATAGCCTTGAAGGTATCGTCAACACCTGGAACGAAAATGTCTGGCTCGCGTCGCGCGGCGGCGGCATTGGTACGTATTGGGGTAATGTCCGTGGCATTGGAGAGCCTGTTGGCCTCAACGGCAAGACCAGCGGTATCATTCCGTTTGTCCGCGTTATGGACAGCCTGACACTTGCAATCTCGCAAGGTTCACTGCGCCGTGGTTCGGCGGCCTGCTATCTGGATGTCAGCCACCCCGAAATCGAAGAGTTCCTCGAAATCCGCAAACCATCGGGCGATTTCAACCGTAAGGCGTTGAACTTGCACCATGGTGTATTGCTGTCCGACGAATTTATGGAAGCCGTCCGCGCTGGCGAAGAATTCAACCTGCGCAGCCCCAAAACAGGCGAAGTGCGCAGCACGGTCGATGCGCGGTCCTTGTTCCAGAAGCTGGTAGAAACCCGCCTTGCAACCGGTGAGCCTTATATCATCTTCAGCGACACCGTGAACAACGCGATGCCAAAGCATCACCGCGATTTGGGCTTGAAGGTTTCGACATCGAATCTCTGTTCGGAAATCACCTTGCCAACGGGTCGTGACCATTTGGGCAATGACCGGACGGCCGTATGCTGCCTGTCGTCCTTGAACCTTGAAAAATGGGACGAATGGAACGGCGACAAGGTCTTCATCGAAGACGTGATGCGCATGCTCGACAACGTGCTGCAGGACTTCATTGATCGCGCGCCACCCGAAATGTCGCGGGCGAAATATTCGGCGAGCCGTGAACGCTCCATCGGCCTTGGCGTCATGGGCTATCACAGCTTCCTGCAATCCCGCGGCGTCGGCTTTGAAAGCGCGCTTGCCAAATCTTGGAACATGAAGTTCTTCAAACATATCCGCGCGCAAGTGGATGAGGCATCGATGATGCTCGCCAACGAACGCGGCGCTTGCCCTGATGCCGAGGAAATGGGCGTTATGGAGCGTTTCTCCTGCAAGATGGCGATTGCGCCAACGGCGTCGATTTCGATCATCTGCGGCGGCACCAGCGCCTGTATTGAGCCCATTCCGGCCAATATCTACACGCACAAAACCTTGTCGGGCAGCTTCATCGTCAAGAACCCTTATTTGGAAAAGCTGCTTCAGGAAAAGGCGAAGGATTCGACCAATGTCTGGAACAGCATCCTGGAAAAGGGTGGTTCGGTTCAGCATCTCGATTTCCTCACGCCAGAGGAAAAGGACACGTTCAAGACCAGCTTCGAAATCGACCAGCGTTGGTTGATCGAGCTGGCCGCGGACCGCACGCCGTATATCGACCAAGCAACGTCGCTGAACCTTTATATTCCTGCTGATGTGGAAAAATGGGACCTTCTCATGCTCCACTTCCGCGCATGGGAATTGGGCGTGAAGTCGTTATATTATCTGCGTTCGAAATCGATCCAGCGCGCCGGTTTTGCCGGCGGGGTTGAGGCGGATAACACCGCAGAAGCGCCGGTTATCGAGCTTGCCGCCCAAACCGATTATGAAGAATGCTTAGCCTGCCAGTGACGTCGCCTCAGCATAGGCTTGGGCCCATCACATCTCGCAGTCGGCAACGATAAGCGAGATAGGCTCCAGCCTCCGCTGGAGCGACGAGAAATTAAATAGGGGCAAATCCCCGCATACATCCCCCCAAGGGAGGGAAAATTGGAGCAACGAAGATGTCATTGTTAGAAGCGCGCAACAGCTACAAGCCCTTTGAATATCCTTGGGCCTATGACTTCTGGAAACGTCAGCAGCAGATCCATTGGCTGCCTGAAGAAGTGCCCTTGGGCGAGGATTGCCGCGATTGGGCGCAGAAACTGTCGGACCATGAGCGCAACCTTTTGACGCAGATTTTCCGTTTCTTCACGCAAGCCGATATCGAGGTGCAGAATTGCTACCACGAACATTATGGCCGCGTGTTCAAGCCGACTGAAGTCAAGATGATGCTCACCGCATTTTCCAACATGGAAACCGTCCATGTCGCGGCGTACAGCCATTTGCTCGACACCATCGGCATGCCCGAGAGCGAATATTCGGCCTTCCTTGAATATGAAGAAATGGCGGCCAAGGTCGATTATATCCACCAATTCGGCGTCGACAGCGACGAAGACATTGCCCGCACACTCGCCATGTTCGGCGGCTTTACCGAAGGGCTGCAACTGTTCGCCAGCTTTGCCATGCT
>CAIPUN010000184.1 GCA_903868245.1 uncultured Sphingomonadales bacterium
CAAGCTCAAGACCAAGAGCGGTGTGAAGAAACGCTTCAAAATCACCGCAACAGGCAAGATCAAGCATGGCGTCGTTGGAAAACGGCACCGTTTGAGCAGCCATAATGCCAAGTATATCCGCCAAAACCGTGGCACCAGCGTAATCTCTGATCCCGATGCCAAGACAATCAAGAAATGGGCGCCCTACGGTCTGTAAGACCCGCGTACGTTTTTCAAAAAAAGGATATAGATTATGGCACGCGTCAAACGTGGTGTGACCACCAAAGCCAAACATAAAAGAATTTTAGAGCAGGCGAAGGGCTATTATGGCCGTCGCAAAAATACGATCCGCGTTGCACGCCAGGCCGTCGAAAAGGCCGGCCAATATGCATATCGTGACCGTAAGGTAAACAAGCGGAACTTCCGCGCATTGTGGATCCAGCGTATCAACGCCGCAGTCCGCGCCGAGGGCATGACATATGGCGTGTTCATGCACGGCTTGAAGCTTGCCAACGTCGAATTGGACCGTAAGGTTCTTGCGGACCTCGCGATGAACGAAGCCGCGATGTTTAGCACGATCATTGCGCAGTCGAAGGCAGCGCTCGCGAAAGCAGCATAAGCTTCTAAAACTTCGATATTGCGCAAAAGGGCGTGGGCGGCACTTGCCGTTCGCGCCCTTTTGCTTATTCAGTTCAGACAGTGAATTTTAGGAAAGCGCGGGCGTTAGATTCCCGCCTTCGCGGGAATGACGAAAATGAGTGATATTGAAACCCTCCAAACCGAGCTGATGGCGGCTATTGATTCAGCAGACACGCTGGAGGCAATTGAGGCTGTCCGCGTTTCTGCGCTTGGCAAACAGGGAAGCGTGTCGGCTTTGCTGAAGACGATGGGCGGCATGTCGCCCGAGGAACGACAAACCCAAGGACCGATCATCAATGGCTTGCGTGAAAGCATCACTTCGGCGCTTGCCACGAAAAAGGCTGAACTGGAAACTGCTGAGCTAAACCGTCGTCTCTCCACCGAGCGTATAGATATGACGCTGCCTGCGCCAGACATCCCGCGCGGCACCATCCACCCCGTCAGCCAGGTCATGGATGAGTTGGCCGAGATTTTTGCTGATATGGGCTTTGCCGTGGCGGAGGGGCCGGAAATTGAGGATGACTGGCACAATTTTACAGCGCTCAATATCCCCGAAACGCATCCGGCCCGCGCCATGCACGACACATTTTACTTCCCCGACGATATGGCTCGCGATGGTCAAAAAATGGTGCTGCGTACGCACACATCGCCTGTGCAAATTCGCACCATGACGTCACAGGAGCCCCCCATCCGTATCATCGCGCCGGGCCGTGTATATCGCAGCGACAGCGATGCTACCCACACGCCGATGTTCCATCAGATTGAAGGCCTTGTGATCGACAAGGGCATTCATCTGGGGCATCTAAAATGGACGCTGGAAACATTTTTGAAAGCCTATTTCGAACGCGAAGATGTGGTCCTACGTCTACGCCCAAGCTATTTCCCGTTCACCGAACCATCGGTGGAGGTTGACGTTGGCTATTCCGTCATTAACGGCAAACGCGTTATCGGTGGGTCCGAAGGCTGGATGGAAGTGCTGGGTTCCGGAATGGTCCACCGTAAGGTTATTGAGGCCTGCGGCCTTGATCCCGATGTATGGCAAGGCTTTGCCTTTGGCACCGGTGTCGACCGTCTCGCGATGCTAAAATATGGCATGGATGATTTGCGCGCCTTCTTCGACGGCGACAATCGCTGGTTACAACATTATGGATTCAATGCGCTCGATGTACCGACGCTGAGCGGAGGAGTAGGCGCATGAAATTCTCCTTATCTTGGTTGAAAGAGCATCTCGACACCGACGCAGATATGCAAGCCGTCGCTGATTGCCTGAACCGCATTGGGTTAGAAGTCGAAGGCATTGAAAACCCCGCCGAGGCATTGTCTGCCTTCCGCATCGCCAAGGTCATCAGCGCTGCCCCGCACCCACAGGCCGACAAATTGCAAGTCCTGTCCGTTGATGCAGGCGGAGAACCGCTTCAGGTCGTTTGTGGCGCACCGAATGCCCGCGCAGGTATGCTTGGTGTCTTTGGGCCAGCAGGCGCTGTCGTGCCGGCCAATGGCATGGTGTTGAAGGTTGCAGCCATACGCGGCGTCGAATCGAACGGCATGATGTGCTCCATCGCGGAGCTTGAACTTGGCGATGACCATGATGGCATTATCGAGCTTCCAGACGATGCACCTGTCGGGCAAGTCTATGCCGATTGGGCTGACCTTGACGACCCTGTCATCGATGTCAGCATTACACCCAATCGTCAGGATTGCATGGGCGTGCGAGGCATTGCGCGCGATTTAGCGGCGGCAGGATTGGGCACGCTAAAGCCGTTAGGCGATGTGTATAAAATTGACCTCTCCACACCTTTGGAGGGCAGCGACCCCGCGCCGAACGTTCGCACTGATGACGAAGCTGGGTGCCCCGCATTTTATGCGCAATCGGTCTCCGGCGTACGCAATGGCGAAGCGCCCGAATGGATGCGCGCCAAGTTAAAAGCGATTGGCCAAAAACCAATTTCAGCCTTGGTCGATATCACCAATTTCCTGTCGATTGACCTTGGCCGCCCCTTGCACGTCTATGACCGCGCAAAATTGAACGGCGCACTTGTCGCCCGCAAGGCAAGAGATGGCGAGGAGATCGTCGCGCTTAACGGCAAAACCTACGCGTTGGATGCCAGCATGACGGTCATCGCCGATGACGCGATGGTGCATGACATTGGTGGCATCATGGGTGGTGAGCATAGCGGTGTTTCGGAAGACACGACTGACGTTCTTATCGAATGCGCCTTTTTCGACCCTGAACATATTGCCCGCACTGGTCAGAAGCTTGGTCTAACCAGCGATGCGCGTCAACGTTTTGAACGCGGCGTTGATCCGGCGTTTCTCGAAAATGGACTGGCGATTGCTACCAAGTTGGTGCTTGACCTAAGCGGCGGAACGGCGAGCGCAATTACCCGCGTTGGCCAAGCGCCAGTTACGCCGCGCATATTTGCTTACGACACCGACTATTGCCGCCGGCTTGGCGGGGTGGATGTGCCGCCAGAGGAACAACGCAATATACTCGAGCGGCTTGGCTTTTCAGTGACTGCCGATTGGCACATTACGGTTCCATCGTGGCGGCGCGATGTTGATGGCGCGGCTGATATTGTGGAAGAAGTCGTACGCATGGTGGGCCTCGACAATGTTATGTCGGTACCATTGCCCCGCGCCGATGGTGTGGCCAAGCCCACCGCCACGCCCGCACAATCCTTGGAGCGCAAAGTCCGGCGCGCTGCCGCGGCACGCGGACTGAATGAAGCGATTAACTGGTCCTTCCTACCGCAAAAGGCGGCAGACGCCTTTGGTGGCGGCGCATGGGCCCTGGCCAACCCGATATCCGAAGACATGAAGGTCATGCGTCCTTCTTTGTTGCCAGGGCTGCTTTCTGCAGCACAACGCAACATGGACCGCGGCGCATCATCGGTTCGGCTGTTCGAAATTGGACGGCGCTATTTCGTTGGCACTGACGGCGCAAGCGACGAACGCGCGACCGCAGGAATCGTGCTGGCGGGTGAGCGTACCGCACGAAATTGGGCAACGGGTAAGGCCGAGCGCTTTGACGCCTTTGACGCAAAGGCGGAGGCGATTGCCTTGCTCAAGGCCGCGGGTGTTGCCACCGACAGCCTATTGGTGATGGATGATGCCGGCGCGCATTATCATCCGGGACAGTCAGCCACCTTGCGGATGGGCCCCAAAAATATATTGGCGGCCTTTGGCACGTTGCATCCTGCGACCGCAAAAGCATTCGACCTTGATGGCACTGTTGTGGCTGCGGAAATCTTTTTGGATGCCATACCGTTGAAGAAGGCAAGCGGGTTCATGCGGCCAGCGTTCACACCGCCTGCCTTACAAGCAGTGACCCGGGATTTTGCGTTTCTGGTCGCGGAAGGCATGCCAGCCAATGATCTGCTTCGTGCAATAAAGGGCGCAGACAAGGATAACATCGTCGCGGTGCGTCTGTTCGACCGCTTTGCCGGGCAAGGCGTCCCTGAAGGCCAAGTCAGCCTTGCGGTTGAAGTTACACTTCAACCCACCGACAAAAGCTATAGCGATGACGAACTGAAAGCCATTTCAGACAAGGTCATTGCCGCAGCTACAAAATTGGGCGCTATATTGCGGGGATAAAAAGGCCGGGTGATTGCCGCTGACCTGCTTATAAACGGGTTGAAGCGGCCATCAATCATCCCTAAGCCGCGCTGCATGACGCTCAACCGCCGAACCTTTGCCATTATCTCCCACCCCGATGCGGGTAAAACAACGCTGACTGAAAAGCTTTTGCTTCAAGGTGGCGCCATTCACTTGGCTGGTGAAGTGAAGGCGCGTGGCCAGGCACGCCGTGCGCGTTCCGACTGGATGAAGATTGAACAGCAACGCGGCATTTCGGTGACCTCATCGGTGATGACATTCCAGAAAGATGGCATTGTCTTCAACCTACTCGACACGCCCGGGCACGAAGATTTTTCCGAAGATACCTATCGCACGCTAACCGCCGTCGATTCTGCCATCATGGTCATCGATGCGGCCAAGGGTATTGAGCCGCAGACGCGCAAATTGTTCGAAGTCTGTCGCTTGCGCAGCGTTCCGATCATCACCTTCGTAAACAAGGTCGACCGCGAAGGCCGTGCTGCATTTGAAACCATTGACGAAGTCGCCGATGCGCTCGCCCTCGATGTCTGTCCGATGAATTGGCCCGTTGGCATGGGCGGCGAGTTTGAAGGCTTGTATGATTTCAACAGCGGTCGCCTGAGCCAGCCATCCGGCGACAGCAAGGCATTTGAAGGCAAGACCAGTGATCATGAAGGTTTAGACGCGGCAACGCTGGAACAGGTGCTAACACCGGCGGGCGTAAACCGGCTGCGTGAGGAAGCGGAACTTGCGCAAGCAGGATATTCGGAATTTGACCTGACCGCATTCCAAAATGGTGACCTGACTCCGGTGTATTTCGGTTCCGCGTTGAAGGAATTTGGCGTGGTCGAGCTGATCAACGCCATCGCCGCTTATGCCCCACCACCACGCCCGCAACCCAGTTCGAAGGGCGATATTGATCCGTCGGAGAAAGAAGTCACTGGTTTCATTTTCAAGGTGCAAGCCAATATGGATCCGCAGCACCGCGACCGCATCGCGTTCATGCGGCTGTGTTCCGGCACCTTCAAACGCGGCATGAAGCTCACGCCGTCTGGGTTTGGAAAACCAGTTGCCATTCATTCGCCCATCCTGTTTTTTGCCCAAGACCGCGAAATTGCCGATAGTGCCGAACCCGGCGACATCATCGGTATTCCCAATCATGGCACGCTGCGTGTCGGCGACACCTTGTCGGAACGCAATGATGTCCGCTTTACCGGCCTACCGAATTTTGCACCAGAAATCCTGCGCCGCGTTGTCTTGCGCGATCCCACGAAGACAAAGCAATTGCGCAAGGCGCTCGATGACTTAAGCGAAGAGGGCGTGATTCAGGTGTTCTATCCTGAAATCGGTTCCAACTGGGTCATTGGCGTTGTCGGGCAATTGCAATTGGACGTGCTGATCTCCCGGCTTGAGGCGGAGTATAAGGTCGATGCGTTTTTGGAAGCTGCACCGTACGATACCGCGCGCTGGTTGATTGGTTCGGAAAGCGCATTGGCGCAATTTGTATCATTCAACGGCGGCAATATGGCCAAAGATCGGGATGGCCACCCTGTGTTTATGGCGCGCTCGTCATGGGATGTAGGCTACCAACAGGAAAAGCATCCAGACCTTAAATTCAGCGCGACCAAAGAGCGCTAACGACAGGCAGCACCATAATTTGCGCTTTCTGCCATTTTCTCGCCATGACTGGCGCTTATCTAAGGCGGCATGACAATAGCTGGCCCCATTGATTCGCCGACGCGTAACAGCAATTTGACCGCGCACGCACCAACAACCGATGTCCAAAAGGATACCGATGTTGCGATGCGCGCGGCGGCGCTCAAGCGCGTGCCAGATGATAAGGCAATGCTGCGCGCTGCGGCTGAATTGACCCGCGACTTGGGCACGCCCAATCCACGCATTTTCTGGTCTGACTTTCTGGCTTCGGCCTTTGTGGGCTATGCTGGCCTTGCCGTTGCAATCCTTTCGGGTAACCTTTGGCTGCAATGCGTGGCGGGTTTGGTATCGGTGCTTGCACTATATCGTGCGGGCGGCTTCATCCATGAAGTCAGCCATGTAAAACATTCCGCCCTGCCGGGTTTTCGCTTTGGCTTTAACACGGTGATTGGCGTGCCCCTGCTCGTGCCATCTTACATGTATGAAGGGATTCACAATCTCCACCATGCGCGCACGCGCTATGGCACGGATCAGGATCCTGAATATCTGCCGCTGGCATTGATGAAACCTTGGACCTTACCTTTGTTCATATTCGCCTCGCTGCTCGCGCCCTTCGCTTTGTTATTCCGCAACGCTGTGCTTGCACCATTGTCGCTGTTTATTCCCGCGCTTCGCAAGATTGTGGTGGAACGATATTCGGGCCTTGCAATCAATCCCGCCTTCCGTCGCCGCCCGGCAGAGGGCGAAGCGCATCGCAACTGGATGATACAAGAAACCGCCGCGAGCATTTGGTCCATTGTCCTGCTTAGTGGTGTGTTCAGCGGTTTTATTCCACTAAACGCTTTCGTGATTTTCCTCGCCATCGTCTCCAGCGTTGCCGTGCTGAACCAAGTCCGCACGCTGGTTGCGCATTTGTGGGAAAATGATGGCGAGCCCTTGAGCGTCACCGCGCAGTTCCTCGACAGCGTCAATGTGCCGCCGCCGGGCATGTTGGCATCGATCTGGGCGCCCGTAGGGCTACGCTACCACGCGCTGCACCATTTGCTCCCCAGCGTACCTTATCACGCCTTGGGCGAAGCTCACCGCCGCCTGACGGCACAATTGGCCCCGGACTCCGCTTACCACCGCGCAAATTATGACGGTTTGGCAGGATTATTAACGCGACTGACGCGCAGCACTTTCGCGCGCGGCGCGTAAACGGCGAGGTTCGTCGCAGACCCGAAAGGGCCGCACGCGCAAAAGTAGGCATAATTGCGCCAAGTTGAAGACTTTACATTATCTTAGATTTTACCGCCTATTTGGCAACGGCCGCAAGGTAACTAAAGTCTGGTGAAACCATTGTTTCGTCGTCAATTCGCCCATATATCACGCTGCCTGCGCCATATGGGACCCGACAGCATGAACGAATTTCGAGATGGGCGGTGACCTGTTAAAAATAAGAGTTTGCATCACAGCGAATAGTTACGCAAAAACCTGAAATGGGCGATGCCACACTTACACCTTTGCATTTTTCTGTTCGGGGCGCACTCACGCGCGGCATTGCAGAAATGGGATACGCGCCAAGCAATCAAATTTTATCAGAGCGCTTGGGCGAAACTGTCGAAACAATAGAGCAGACGCTACAGCAACTGCATGAAGCCCACGCTTTGCAATTACATCCGCATTGTTGCAAGCCATGGGTCGTGCATCCATTTGCACTTTCGCCAGGTTCTTGCTGGGTGCAATCGGGCGATCGTGGATGGTGGGCAAATTGCGTGTATTGTGGCATGGGCATAGCCGCAGCGCTTGGGCAAGATGTTGAAATTCACACGCGCATGGGCGGTGAACAGGAACCCATCGTAATCCATGTGACCAACGGCAACGTTCAAGAAGAAGAACTGTTATTACACCTTTCGACACCCGTTAGTGAATGGTGGGACAATGTCATTCATGCCTGCGCTTCATTTCAACCGTTCCGTTCAACAGCAGATATCAACGCTTGGTGCGCTCGCCACGACCTTCCGCTTGGCGCCGTTGTGCCATTACCAAAAATGTGGCGTTTTGCGGCAGATTGGTATGGAGATTATCTTCGTACGCCTTGGAAGAAGCGTACGGTCGAGGAAGCAAAAGAACTGTTTTTGAAACACGGTTTTACAGACAAGTTTTGGCGATTGGATGCGTAAGTGTCCACGCCACCCCAAGCAGGTCAAATTATCCATCTTAACCCGCTGAACGGTGGAGAGCGACACGCCAAGTTTTCCAGCGGTTTTCCGTATCAACAAACCATCATCTAGTAATGTCAGAATTTCGCTACGGGCGATCGACTTAGAGCGACGTTTATAGCGACCTTGCACCTTAGCGTTGGCGTTGGCGTTGGCGTCGCCCGATGCCCAGTTTTTGGCGGTGTTCCAGCAGAGTCCATCAACGTCCCTCAAAAACGACTAAATCCGTTTATGATCCGTTTATAGGTTTTTTGGGGGAATCTCGAAAAGGGCTATTTTGTAAGTCCTTGATTTTCTTAGGAAAACTGGAACGGGCGAAGGGATTCGAACCCTCGACCCCAACCTTGGCAAGATTCGGCTCTATGAAATTTCCGTTCTAAATCAGCTTTTATAAAG
>CAIPUN010000185.1 GCA_903868245.1 uncultured Sphingomonadales bacterium
GGGAAAGCTTTCCCAATCCCATTTCATCCCCTCGGCGAGCGCAGTGCCGGGAATATCCTCAACACCCTCCATCAGGCCGATCAACCAATCATGCTTGTCCTTTTTCGCCGGTGCAAAGCCAACGCCGCAATTGCCCATGACGACCGTGGTGACCCCATGCCAGCTCGACGGACCCATCTCGCTGTCCCACGTTGCTTGGCCATCATAATGGGTATGGATGTCGACAAAACCTGGCGCGACGATTTTACCCGAAGCATCGATCTCTTCACGACCTGAAGCGCTGATTTGACCCACTGCGGTAATGATGCCGCCATCCACCGCAACATCGGCGACAAAGCGCGGCGCGCCCGTGCCATCCACCACGGTTCCACCGCGAATGACCAAATCATGCATATCGACTCTCCTCTTCCTCCAAGGGAGCCTACCAGACTTAATCGGACGGTTAAAGTGGGGTCGCGTTGAAGACGAAATAACCAACAATCGTCATCCTGAACGTGTTTCAGAATGACGATTCTATGTGAAATTACGCCTTACGCTGCCCTAACAAGCGCAGGCGAAGTGCGTTCAGTTTGATGAAACCCGCCGCATCCTTTTGGTCGTAAGCGCCGGCGTCGTCCTCAAACGTCACAACTTTTTCGCTGTACAGGCTGTTGGGCGATTTGCGGCCAACAACACTGGCCAGTCCCTTATACAGCTTCAGCCGCACGGTGCCGGACACCAAAGTCTGCGAATGGTCAATCGCGGCTTGTAACATTTCGCGCTCTGGCGAGAACCAGAAGCCGTTATAGATAAGCTCGGCATATTTCGGCATAAGCTCATCTTTCAAATGCGCTGCGCCGCGGTCCAATGTGATGCTTTCGATGCCGCGATGCGCACGCGCATAGATCTCGCCGCCGGGCGTTTCATACATGCCGCGCGATTTCATGCCGACGAAGCGGTTTTCAACCAGATCAAGGCGGCCAATGCCATGCTTGCGGCCAAGATCATTCAGCGCCGCAAGCAAGGTCGCAGGCGACATCGCTTCGCCGTTCAGCGCGACGCCGTCGCCTTTTTCAAAATCGATGGTTATATATTCTGGCGTATTCGGCGCGTCTTCGGGATTGACCGTGCGCGAATAGACATAATCGGGGGTTTCATCCCACGGGTCCTCGAGCACTTTGCCCTCGGACGAAGTGTGCAGCAGGTTAGCGTCGGTTGAAAACGGGCTTTCGCCGCGCTTGTCTTTTGGCACGGGGATCTGGTGTTGCTCAGCCCATTCAATCAGCCGCGTGCGGCTGGTGAGGTCCCATTCGCGCCAAGGAGCAATAACCTTGATATCAGGATTAAGCGCATAAGCCGAAAGTTCGAAGCGCACTTGGTCATTGCCCTTGCCCGTCGCGCCATGTGCAATGGCATCAGCCCCTGTTTCCGCCGCAATCTCAATCAACCGTTTCGAAATCAATGGCCGTGCAATCGATGTGCCCAATAGATAGTCACCTTCATAGCGGGCATTGGCACGCATCATCGGAAACACAAAGTCCCGGACGAATTCTTCGCGCAGATCATCAATATAAATATGATGGTCAGGCACGCCCATCAGCACAGCCTTAGCGCGCGCAGGTTCGAGCTCTTCACCTTGACCCAAATCAGCGGTAAAGGTCACGACTTCGCAGCCATATTCAACCTGCAGCCATTTCAGGATAACGCTGGTGTCGAGACCGCCCGAATAGGCAAGTACGACTTTCTTAATGCTGTCTGTCATAACAAATTTAATCCGAAGCTGAATTTCTGCCGCGCGCCTATCAGCTTAGGCGCGGTTCGACAACTCCCACAACTGCCAAAGTCCGAGAAGCAGAAACATGCTGGCGGCAATCATATGCACCGTGCGCAACGAGATTTTCGCCACCAGCCTCTCTCCCAAATAGACAGCCGGCACATTGGTTATCATCATGCCCAATGTCGTGCCAGCAGCAACCGCCCAAACTGCATGATATTGGGCACCCAGCGCTATCGTCGCAACCTGCGTCTTATCGCCCATTTCGACGAAGAAAAACGCGATGGTGGTCGCAACAAATGCACCACCTTGCGATGCCACTTTGATATCGTCATCCACTTTGTCCGGAATAAGCGTCCATGCGGCCATAAATATGAAACCTATTGCCAAAACATAACCGAAGGTGTCGCTCATAAAGATTGTGGCAAGTGCGCTGCCCGCCCATGCGGCAAGTGCGTGATTGGCGATGGTAGCGGTAAATATGCCTGCAATCACGGGGATCGGCTTTTTGAAACGGGTGGCAAGTAATATTGCCAAAAGCATGGTCTTGTCGCCAATTTCGGCAACGGCAACCAACAACGTGGACGTAAAAAAGATTTCCATAAAAATATCCCGGGTCAGGCAGTTTTTCGAAGCAATGCCACCGGCCACCCCGCCCGACCGGAACGGATAACCGATGCCATTGGTCTCGCCTTGAACCACATGACCTTTTCGACCTTGTGGCCCCACATACACCATGACCTCTCGGCCAAATATGTTGATGCATGTCTCGTTCGGGTGGAACGACTGGCTACTCCCCAGATGACTGATATGTCATTAAGCCGCTGAGGCAGAGGATGCAAGCGTGACACTAGTCAGGTTATACTGGATCGGTCTAAGGTTTATTTTACCTCGGCCCAATGCATGGCGTGCCACCGAATTAGCCAGCTATCCCGTTTTTTCCTTTTGTCGATGGGCAACACCCGTTAGGGGGTTCACAACGATAAAATCTCCCCAGGCACCGTTTTCACTGGAGCCAGACTATGACCAAATATGTTCCGCGTGCCGGAATTCGGATTGCCGAGCAGCTTGCCGAATTTATCGAAAGCCATGCCCTTGTCGGCACTGGCATCGCCGCAGATACTTTCTGGCGTGGCTTATCTGACATTCTAGGGCGCTTTGTGGCGCCAAACCGGATGCTGCTGGCCAAGCGCGACGATATTCAGGGCAAGCTGGACGCATGGCACCGCGCCAATCCCGGCCCAATTACCGACATGGCAGGCTATCAAGCCTTCCTGCGCGAAATTGGCTATCTAGTCCCCGAACCCGAGCCTTTCCGTATTGGTACGCAAAATGTTGATGCGGAAATCGCAACTATGGCTGGACCGCAGCTTGTGGTGCCAAGCCTCAATGACCGCTTTGTGCTCAATGCCGCAAATGCGCGCTGGGGTAGCCTATATGATGCGCTATATGGTACTGACGTTCTGTCAGTACCCGCAGCCCGGCCCGGTGGCTATGACACCGACCGCGGCGATGCAGTGGTTGCGTATGCGCGCCTTTTTCTTGATGCTAGCATTCCGGGTTGGCAGGCGGCTTTAGCGGGCGGCAACAATCCCTATTTCGTGACAAAGGCCCAATCGGGTGACACCACCCGTTATTTGTTTAAACATCACGGCCTGCACATCGAAGTCGTGGTCAATTCGAAGCATCCTGTGGGCGCCACGGACGAACTGCACATCGCCGATGTCATCCTTGAATCGGCGCTGACAACCATCATCGACTTGGAAGACTCAGTCGCTGCGGTTGATGCGGATGATAAGGTCGCAGCTTATAGCAACTGGCTTGGCCTCATGCGCGGTGATCTGGTCGCCAGTTTCGACAAGGGTGGCAAGACCGTCACCCGCGCACTTGAAGCAGATCGCGTGTATGACGACCTCACGCTTGCTGGCCGCAGCCTGATGTTTGTACGCAATGTCGGGCATCTTATGACCAATCCAGCCGTCTTGCTCGCGGACGGCAGCGAAGCGCCCGAAGGCATACTTGACGCTTTGTTCAGTTCGCTCTGCGCGCTGCATGATCTTAAGGAGCTTGGCACATATCGTAACAGCCGTGCAGGCAGCATCTATATCGTCAAACCCAAAATGCATGGCCCCGAAGAAGCCGCGTTCACCAATGACCTGTTCGATGCGGTCGAAGATATGCTTGGCCTTGCACGCCACACGATCAAGGTTGGCGTGATGGACGAAGAACGCCGCACCAGCACAAACCTTGCTGCCTGCATTCACGCCGTTCGTGACCGTATCGTGTTCATCAACACCGGATTTCTGGATCGCACCGGTGATGAAATGCACACGGCGATGCACGCGGGTCCTATGATCCGCAAAGCCGAGATGAAAACATCTTCTTGGATTCAGGCCTATGAAGCCCGCAATGTCCAAATCGGCCTTGCCTGTGGCCTCAGTGGCAAGGCGCAGATCGGCAAGGGCATGTGGGCCGCGCCCGACATGATGGCCGATATGATGGCCCAGAAAATCGGGCATCCCAAGGCTGGCGCAAACACGGCTTGGGTGCCGTCACCCACAGCCGCAACCTTGCACGCGATGCATTATCACCAATTCGACGTTTTTGCCCGTCAAGCGGAACTGGCCAAGGAAGCCACGCCAGGGCTGGATCCACTGCTGACTATTCCCGTCGCCCCCGTTGGTCATAACTGGTCGGACGAGGATGTGGCGCAAGAATTAGAAAACAACGCGCAAGGTATATTGGGCTATGTTGTGCGCTGGATTGACCAAGGCGTTGGCTGTTCCAAGGTGCCCGACATTCATGACATCGGTCTGATGGAGGACCGCGCCACTTTGCGTATTTCGTCGCAGCATATCGCCAACTGGCTGCTGCACGGTATTGCAACCGAGGCGCAGGTGGACGCAGCGCTAACTAAAATGGCTGCCAAGGTTGACAACCAAAATGCAAGCGATCCGCTCTACGAAAAGCTAGACGGAGCAAGCCTTGCGCTGAAAGCCGCACGCGCCCTGATATACGAAGGCGTCATGCAACCCAATGGCTATACCGAGCCGCTGCTGCACAAATTCCGGCAGGAGAAGAAAGCGGGGGCCTAACGCCGTTAAGCCGCCGCGTCGATGAACCTTTCTGCATCCAATGCGGCCATGCAGCCTGTACCGGCGCTCGTGCAGGCCTGACGGTAGATATGGTCCATCACATCACCGCAAGCAAAGACACCGGGAACGCTGGTTTCGGTTGCTTGTCCTTCAAACCCGCCGCGCACCTTTATGTAACCGCCGGCCATCTCGAGATGGCCTTCAAAAATACCAGTATTTGGCTTGTGGCCGATGGCAATGAAGACGCCATGCAGTTCGATATCTTCGGTACCGTCGCTATCGGTCGCGGCGATGCGCATACCAGTGACGCCCATCGCGTCGCCCAAGACTTCATCCAGACGGTGGTTCCATTTGATCGTGACTTTACCCTCTGCTTCCCGCGCAAACAGGCGATCTTGCAAAATCTTCTCCGCCTTTAATTTATCGCGGCGGTGGACCAAGGTCACATGGCTGGCGATATTCGCGAGATACAAAGCCTCTTCCACAGCCGTATTGCCGCCACCAATTACAGCAACTGGCTTGTTGCGGTAAAAGAAGCCGTCACAGGTGGCGCAAGCTGACACGCCTTTACCCATGAAAGCTGCTTCACTTGGCAGACCGAGATATTGCGCACTTGCGCCTGTCGCGATGATGACGGAATCGGCAGTGTAATCACCTGCACCGCCAGTCAAGACAAAGGGCCGCTTCGAAAAATCGACCTTCTCGATATAGTCATTTTCAATACGCGTACCAAAACGTTCGGCATGCTTGCGCATCCGCTCCATCAATTCAGGGCCCATAACGCCCGCATCATCGCCGGGCCAATTGTCGACTTCCGTCGTTGTCATCAACTGCCCACCGACTTCAACGCCTGTGATCATCATCGGCGTGAGGTTCGCGCGCGCGGCGTATACGGCCGCGGTATATCCCGCTGGGCCGGAACCAATGATGATAACAGGAGCGTGGCGATTATTGGTCATAAATTGTCTTTCTGATTCTATTGACTGCGGGCATAGGCGCTGGCGCGGTGCTGGCCAAGTGTAGCACCTGACTTATCCCCATTAAATTAGGGCTTCACATGTCCGCAGGTGCAACCTATCAGACCGTCAACATTCAGAATATAGGGAGCAGTTCATGGCCAAAGTCACGGTAATTTCACGTAACGGCGAAGGTCGCGAAGTCGAAGCCGAAAACGGCCTGTCGCTAATGGAAGTGATCCGCGACAATGGTTTTGACGAATTGCTCGCTTTGTGCGGCGGCTGCTGTTCATGTGCGACGTGCCATGTCCATATCGATCCTGCCTTTACCGACCGCTTGCCAAAAATGAGCGCCGACGAAGACGATTTGCTCGACAGCACGGATCACCGCAACGAAACCTCACGTCTGTCGTGCCAGATCCCCGTGAGCGATGCGCTCGATGGCTTGATTGTGACCATCGCGCCTGAGGATTGAATTAGAGCAACGTCACGAAACTGAACGTCATAACGTCATCCTGAACTTGTTTCAGGATGACAGGGGACGTCGCGCCTTATCCTGAAACAAATTCAGGATGACGATTAATTTTTGACATTAACCCCGCATTGCTTGGTCCAGCGACTCCTCAATGACAGGATATCCATGACCGTCGGGGATGCATAGCCAGCTGCCGTCCGCGCGTTTATCGATATAGGTCAGCACGGTCGACACAGGATGTTCCGCCGCATGCGCCGCAGCCGCGTCAAAGTCTCCAAACATAGCCAGCCGTTCCAGATTGCGCCGTGTGGGGAAGATGATCTTCACTTGGCCTTGATCTGCTTTTTCCAAAACCTCTGCCGCCGTTGCCCAAAACAGCATCCGGTTTTCGGTCTGGTCCACTGTTGCAACGGGCGTGGTGTCGCCTGCATCCACCAAATAAAAACGCGTATCAAAAACGCGGCTCGCATTTTCAAAGGCTGGCGGGCGCCAGCGTGACCATGGTACAAGCTGCTCAAAATCAGGCACCCAACCAAAACGGTTGCATACGGCTTGCAGGCTTTCGCCATCATGCAACGCCGCGCGCGCCGCAACGCAATTGGCGGCGTCCGAAACGCCAGACAGCCCCAGCGCCAGTCCAGCCTCCTCAATCGTTTCGCGGATCGCGGCAAGCCGGGCGGCGGCCTCGTCTAGCGGCAAGGACGAACACAAAAACTGCGCATAATCGAAATCGGCAGGGTCAACTTTGCCGCCGGGGAAGACCGCAGCGCCACCGGCAAAGGCCATGGCCTTGATACGCTCGACCATCAGTAATAAGGGCGCGCCGCCTGTAGGGTTCTTGCGAAAAATGACCATCGTCGCCGCAGGCGTTGCGACGGGAAGCGTTTCGCCGCTGATTGGGTGGTTGCGCAGTTCAGTTTCCATGGACTTACTCAAGCATGCTTTCGAACGCGTTAGAAGCGGAAAATCAATCTACCGTCGTTCCTGCCCCGTTGCCGCCCTTGTTCCGACGTCCGCAAATGCGCATGGATGCAACATACGGTAAAAGCCTGCCTTGAAATGCGAGGAATTTTAGCCCACTTCCAAAACTACGCACCCACTTGCGCATTTAGAACAAATCTGGAACAAGCTACTTCATGTCACTCACCCACATCAAGGTGCGCGGTGCGCGCGAGCATAATCTCAAGGGCGTCGATATCGACCTGCCGCGCGACAAGCTCATCGTCATCACGGGCCTGTCCGGTTCCGGCAAGTCCAGCCTAGCGTTCGACACCATTTATGCCGAGGGGCAGCGCCGCTATGTCGAATCGCTGTCCGCTTATGCGCGCCAGTTTCTGGAGATGATGCAGAAGCCCGATGTCGAGCATATTGAGGGGCTATCCCCCGCAATCTCCATCGAGCAGAAAACGACCAGCCGCAACCCGCGCTCGACGGTCGCGACGGTGACCGAGATATACGATTATATGCGGCTATTATGGGCGCGCGTCGGCGTGCCGTATTCGCCCGCGACGGGTCTGCCGATTACCGCCCAAACCGTCAGCCAGATGGTCGACCGCGTCATGGCCTTGCCAGAGGGGACGCGCGCTTTCTTGCTCGCGCCCGTCGTCCAAGGCCGCAAGGGCGAATATCGCAAGGAACTCGCCGAATGGCAGCGTTCGGGCTACACCCGCGTGCGCATCGACGGCGAACTTTATGCGATTGAAGAGGCGCCCGCGCTCGACAAGAAATATAAGCATGACATTGAAGTGGTCGTTGACCGCATCGTCGTTAAGGATGGCATTCAGCAACGCTTGGCCGAAAGTTTTGAGGCGGCGTTGAAACTGGCCAATGGCTTGGCCTTTGTCGACCTCGCGGATACCACAGTGGCCGAGTTGCAAAACCGCAGTCCTGAGCTTGTCGAAGGACGCCCCACAGCCGAGAGCCGCCCTTCGACAGGCTCAGGGCTTACGGTGGAAGGTGATGGCGGTTCGGCCAAAGCCAAGATGAAGGGCACTGGCCTGCCCGCCAACCGCATCGTGTTCTCGGAGAAATTCGCCTGCCCTGTTTCCGGCTTCACCATCGCCGAAATCGCACCGCGCCTCTTCTCCTTCAACGCCCCGCAAGGCGCGTGCCCGGATTGTGACGGCCTTGGCGAGCGGCAGGAATTTGACCCGCAACTGGTGGTCCCCAACGAACATCTCAGCCTTAAGAAAGGCGCGATTGTGCCTTGGGCGAAGTCGAACCCGCCCAGCCCTTATTATATGCAAGTGCTGTCCAGCCTGGCAAAGGCCTAGGGCTTCAACCTTGATAC
>CAIPUN010000186.1 GCA_903868245.1 uncultured Sphingomonadales bacterium
ATAGGGAAATGGCCGCCCTTAAACGGCCAGGATCGGGGTACCTGATACGGCCCCCCTACGAACGACCGATCCCTTCAGGGAAAGTGGGAACCGGGTTGACCTTTGGTCTGCTTCGCACCTCCCGCCCGGAAGGGTCGGCAAGAAAGGAATGAAATATGCGCCATAAAGTTGGCCACCGTAAGCTGCAACGTACCACGTCGCACCGTACCGCAATGCTTCGCAACATGGCTGCGTCGCTCATCAAGCACGAACAAATCAAGACGACTTTGCCAAAGGCGAAGGAATTGCGTCCTTATATCGAAAAGCTGATCACGCTGGCGAAAAAGGGTGGCCTGTCCAACCGTCGCCTCGCGATGAGCCGTTTGATGGACGACACGCAGTTGGTGAAATTGTTTGACGAGCTGGCGACACGTTATGCCGATCGTAGCGGTGGTTATAGCCGTGTGATCAAGGCTGGCTTCCGCGGATCGGATGCTGCACCAATGGGCGTCATCGAACTGGTTGACCGCAATGTAGATGCCAAAGGTCAAGACAGTGGCCCCGTAGAAGTGCTCGACGACAGCGAGTAAACGCGCCTCACCTTATAAATTCAAAAGGGCGGTATCCGAGAGGGTGCCGCCCTTTTTCGTCAGTTCAGTCCTCGACTTTACGCTTTTGTCGGGCGTACCAGAAAAACAAGCTCGCTATAAACCACGCCACCGATAGGACGATCGTAAATTTGCCGCCGCGCATGTCGCTGCCTAAAATACCGGCAAAGATTCCAATGGCGACTTGCAGAGCGCCGGATAAGAACATGGCGAATGGCAAGATGCGCTTGCGAAAACGCGATGCGATGCTGCCAGCAATGGCAACGAATAGAACCGTGCCGAACCACAGGTTCACGGGATTGTCTTCATTGCCGATCATGCCGACGGCCAAATTTGCCCAAACGACCATAAACCCGGCCAGCACCGCGAACATGGCCCCGATGCGGAAATACCAATTAGACGAAAGGCGCACGGCAAGTTCGATAAGGCCACCCACAATTCCAAAGATTATGGTTGCGACAATGAAATCAGTTTCATCCCACTTAACTTCACGGGTGAATTGCATAGCCACCAATGGCGTGAGGATGAGCGCAATCGCTGCGCCCCAGCCAAGGACGCGCCAAGGGATCAGACTTCGGCGCTGATGCTGTTCATTAGTTATATTCATAACATGTCGCTTCCGTGTGGCGTGTTGGGGATGTAGCTTGTGGCGCTTAACTGTTGCGATTGTATCCACAGAACTTCAACTGACCGAATGAATTCGACGAAGTTGCGAATTTAATGCGCGAACGGCGCGCAATATGGTTGGCGTTATCTGGCTGACGCTTTACGCCTAAGATAAAGAATTGAGAGTTGGGGAAATGAATTTATGCGAAATCCACTTTTGCTTGGGGCTGCGATCATGATGATGCCCATGTCGTCAATGGCACTGGCCCAGAGCGCTGTAACCACTGCTGCCCCCGCCGGGCTGACCTATCCGAAGACCAAGACGGTCGATGTCGTTGATGAACAATTTGGCGTAAAAGTTGCGGACCCCTATCGCTGGCTTGAGGATGATGTCCGTGTCAATGCCGAAGTCGCGGATTGGGTAAAATCGCAAAATGCTGTCACCGACGCGTATTTGGAAAGTTTGCCGGGCAAGAAAATCCTTGCCGACCGGATGAAGAAGCTGTTCGATTATGAACGCTTTGGCCTGCCTGAAAAGGCCGGCGGTTATTACTTCTTTAACAAGAATGACGGGTTGCAAAACCAGTCGGTTTTATACGTCCGTAAAGGGCTGACAGGCGCCGACCGCGTGTTGCTTGACCCGAATGGCTGGGCAAAGGATGGCGCGACCGCGCTAGATAGCTGGGTGCCGTCGCAAAATGGCAAGCTGCTCGCTTATGCCATTCAGGACGGCGGTTCCGATTGGCGAACGATTAAGGTGCTCGATACCGCGACTGGCAAGGTTTTGGCTGACGAAATCAAATGGGCCAAATTCACGAATATAAGCTGGGTGGGTAATGAAGGGTTTCTCTATTCCCGTTTCGCCGAACCACAAGAAGGCGCTGCATTTCAGCAGCTGAATTATAACCAGACCGTTTTCTATCACAAAATCGGCACGCCACAGTCGGAAGACAAAGCGATTTACGCGACGCCCGATAAGCCCGAATATGGCCATAGCGCGCAGGTGACGCATGATGGCAAATGGGCGTTGATTACCACCTCGTCCGGCACAGATGAGAAATATGAGCTGCATATCATACCGCTTGGCAAAAACCCGACTTGGAAGGCGCAGCCTTTGGTCAAGGGGCTAGAGCATGACTGGGGCCTAATCGAAGGCATGGGTAACACATTGTGGTTCACCACCAATAAGGATGCGCCAAGGCTGAAAGTGGTGAGCGTGGACCTTGGGGCGAAGACGCCCAAATTTACTGATGTTATTCCAGAGCGCGCAGAAACGCTATCGCGGGCGCAAATCGTCGGCAATCGTATGATCCTATCATATATCAAGGACGCCAAATCGATGGCATTGATGACGAACCTTGCAGGTCAACCTGTTCAGGAAATCCAACTCAACGCGATTGGCACTGCCAGTGGCTTTTCCGGCACACCAGGCGATGCCGAGACATTTTATGGTTTCTCTAGCTTTAATCAGCCAGGCGCCGTCTATCGATTTGACAGCGATAGCGGAGCATCGACGCCTTTTGCGGAACCGAAGTTGAGTTTCAACCCGCAAGACTTCAGCGTCAGCCAAGTATTTTATCCGTCAAAGGACGGCACGAAGATTCCAATGTTCATCGTGCATAAGAAGGATGTAGATCTGTCCCAAGGCGCGCCGACCTTGCTGTATTCTTATGGTGGATTCAACATTTCGCAGACGCCGACATATTCGGCAACACGGATGGCTTGGTTGCAATCGGGTGGCGTATTTGCACTGGCGAACATTCGCGGCGGTGGCGAATATGGTAAGCCTTGGCATGACGCCGGCCGCCTGATGAACAAGCAAAACGTCTTTGACGATTTTGCAGCAGCAGCGGAATATCTCATCGCCAGCGGCATTTCGGCCAAAGGCAAAATTGCCATTGAGGGCCGTTCCAATGGCGGGTTGCTGGTTGGTGCATCGTTGAACCAGCGCCCTGACCTTTTTGCGGCGGGACATGCTGCCGTCGGCGTTATGGACATGGTCCGCTTTGACCGGTTCACTGCGGGCCGCTATTGGGTCGACGATTATGGCTATCCCAGTAAAGAAGCCGATTTTAAGATGCAGATGACCTATTCGCCCTATCACAACATCAAATCAGGCGTCGAATATCCAGCTGTGATTGTGTCGACCGCTGACACTGACGATCGCGTGGTCCCAGGGCATAGCTTTAAATATATTGCCGCTCTTCAGGCCGCAGAGACCGGAAGTAAACCTAAAATCATCCGCATTGAAAGCCGTGCGGGTCACGGTTCGGGTAAGCCAACCGACAAGGTGATCGACGAATATTCGGATATTTATGCATTCCTCGCAAAATGGACGGGTTTGAAGCTGACGGAATAATCGGTCATCCAAAGCGGCTATGCCGTGGACCTATGTAGGCAATGCGGCTTGGTCTGGTAAAGGCTGAGCCGCTTGTCATTTGAATTGGTCGTTGCCTTGATTGCTTTTACCAAATCGCTTTACTTGCCACGCCACCCAAAACCCGTCACAGTTAGGTCATGGCAAATTTGATCGCGTTCCTTCTGGGCCTAGTTGCCCTTGTTCTGGCCTTCATTGGTTTCATCCCGCTCCTTGGGTGGTTGAACTGGCTGATTATCCTGATCGCGGGTGTAGGCGCCGCATTTGGGTTCATCTCGGATAAAAGTGGCGGTCGTAATTTCTGTCTAGTGGTGATGGCGATTTGCGCGCTTCGCCTCTGGTTGGGCGGCGGGATCATCTGACCCTGATTTTTAGGGCGGGGGCTAAAACTATGGCAGAAAATGAAAAAAATCCGCACCCAAGCGGTCTGCCTTATGCGATATCGGCATATATGATCTGGGGATTTGTCCCCGTATATTTTAAGCTTTTGAGCCATGTGCCGCCAATCGCCGTCGTGGCGCAGCGGATTTTATGGTCGATCCCTTTGTTGCTACTCATCATGGGGTTTCGCAAACAGCTGCACGAATATGGCGCTATTTTCCGGCACAAGGTGCACTTACGTAACCTGTTCGCCTCGGCAACGCTGATTGCAATCAACTGGCTTATTTATATTTGGGCGGTGTCTACCGATCACATATTGGCGGCCAGTCTCGGCTATTATCTAAATCCTTTGGTGAATGTGCTTTTGGGCCGCCTGTTTCTGGGCGAGCAGCTGCGTCCGCTTCAAATGGTGGCTGTTGCGGTCGCCGCCATTGGCGTAGCAATCCTCATCGGCGATGCGCTTGACACATTGTGGGTTTCTGTTTCCTTGGCCTTCAGCTTTGGCTTATATGGTCTTATCCGCAAGATAACGCCCGTTGGCTCTGTGCCTGGCCTCGCAATTGAAACGACGTTGCTTGCGCCCTTATCGCTTGGCGCAGTGTTATGGTATGTTCAGGCGGGCACGGGCGGCTTCGGCGATGATCTCACGACGTCAGGGCTATTGATCCTTGCAGGCGCGGTGACCGCTATCCCGCTGTTGATGTTTGCAACGGCGGCACGGCGGATGAGTTATGCCAGCTTAGGCTTCGTGCAATATATCGCGCCGTCGATTGCGTTCTTGCTGGGCGTTTATGTTTATGGCGAGCCTTTGAGCACAACCAAGCTGGTTTGCTTCATCCTGATCTGGGCCAGCATCGCGATATTCTGCGCCGATGCGATCAAGACCTATCGGGCCGCGAAGGCCTAAGCCTTATAGCGCCAGCGCAGAGTTTCGCCTGCGTGGAAGGGCACAACCGAAACGCCGTCTAGTTCAAGAAGCTCTGGCACGGCGGTATCAACACGCTCCAACGTTACGCGGTCTTCATTCAGCGGCAGGCGGTAAAAACGCGGGCCGTTTTCTGACGCAAATGACTCGAGCTTATCCAGCGCGCCTTCTTCTTCAAAAACCGCAGCATAGCTTTCCATTGCAAAGGGCGCGTTGAAGATCCCAGCGCAGCCACATGCGCTTTCCTTGGCGGATTTGTCATGCGGCGCGCTGTCGGTGCCAAGGAAATATTTGACGCTACCGGATGTCGCAGCTTTGCGTAGGGCAAGCCGGTGTACTTCGCGCTTGGCTACGGGCAGGCAATACGCATGCGGCCGGATGCCACCTTCGAACATGGCGTTGCGATTGATGTGCAAATGCTGCGGCGTGATTGTGGCGGCGATGTTGTCGCCGGCATCATCGACAAAGGCGACCGCATCTGCCGTGGTGATATGTTCAAAAACCACGCGCAGCTCAGGCAAGTCGCGCACGAGCTTTGACAAAGTTCTTTCGATAAACACAGCTTCCCGGTCGAATATGTCAACATGGGAATCGGTGACCTCTCCATGAATCAACAATGGCATCCCAATGCGCGCCATATGCTCAAGCGCGGGCATGATATTGGCCACATTGGTCACGCCATGGGCGCTTCCGGTCGTTGCATGGGCGGGGTATAATTTTGCGGCGGTAAACACATCTTCTGCAAAGCCGCGCGCCAGTTCTTCGCCGTCCGTTGCGTCGGTTAGATAGGCGGTTATCAAAGGCGTGAAGTTGACCCCTTGGGGCACAGCAGCCAAAATGCGTTCGCGATAGGCTGCGCCTGCTTCCACCGTCGTTATGGGCGGCGAAAGATTGGGCATGACAATGGCCCGCGCGAATTGCGCTGCGGTATAAGGCACCACGCTGCGCATCACGGCATTATCGCGCAAATGGACATGCCAGTCATCGGGACGGCGGATGGAAAGAATCGTCTGGTCGGTCATGGCTTCCCTTTAAGCGTTCATCCCCCTATCTGTCACCTATGCGAAACACCCGTCTATATGACCGCTATGTCATCCGTCTGTCGCCCACCGAAGTAGGCGAAGATGTGCGTCAATTCCTGCAAGGGCTGGTGACGCAAGATACCGCAGCCGTTATGCCCTTATGGGCAGGTTTGTTGAGCCCGCAAGGCAAGGCTTTGTTTGATTTCCTGTTATGGGCCGATGGTGATGATGTGTTGATCGATTGTGAAGGCACGCAGGCAGAGGCGCTTGTGCGGCGGCTGTCAATCTACCGGTTGCGACGCAAGATTGCGATTGCAATTGATCCGGCCTGCACAGTTTTTTGGAGAGCAGACGGCAACGGTGACCCACGTCATCCCGATTTGGGTGAGCGGTGGCTTGGAACACCCGCAGACGATGATGTGGACGTCAGCGCCGAATATCGGGCACATCGGTTGGCCTTGGGTATCACTGAAGGTGTGGCGGAGCTTGGAAGTGAGCAAACCTTATGGTTGGAGGCGAACGCCGTGGAATTGAACGGCGTGTCCTTTTCAAAGGGATGTTATGTCGGGCAGGAAAACACCGCGCGCATGAACTGGCGGCAAAAGGTTAATCGACGGTTGGTCGTCGTGCCTTTGGAGCTGGCTGATATCAGCCGCCAACGCTGCGGCTATCCGGAGCTTGGCCTGTCCGTAGAATTGCGCCGTGTGGATGATATGCAGGCGTTGCAACTGCCGGAATGGCAGCGCGCTGCCATTGTTTAATTCAGCAGTTCAAGCTTAACCTTAGCCGTGCCGCTGCGGTGCATGCCAAGTTGCTTGGCTGCGGCGAAGGACACGTCAACAATGCGTGATTTGCCCCAAGGGCCGCGGTCGTTGATACGGACAACCACTTCCTGACCATTGGCCAAGTTTGTAACGGCAACGCGGCTGCCAAAAGCCAAAGTGCGGTGGGCGGCGGTCATGTCATTCGGATCAAAGCGTTCGCCGCTCGCGGTACGGCGCCCACCCAATTCGAAGCCATAATAGCTGGCCATGCCAGTGCCGATTTCGACACGGTTGTCGCCGGCCTGCGCCAAGACGGGCAATGCCAGCAACGCCATTATGAAAAAACTGCGTCTTTGCATCATGCCTCCCCAATAAGGGCAGGCACATATACAAGCCATTTCAACATTCGAACCGCCAAGCGCTATAATGCCCGAAGTTTGCGGTCATCCGAAAGCTTTAGCTCGTGCCCTAGACGTCCAAGTTCGCGACATTGAGCGCGTTTTCGACAATGAAGTCGCG
Organism: uncultured Sphingomonadales bacterium; assembly: GCA_903868245.1. GTDB lineage: Bacteria > Pseudomonadota > Alphaproteobacteria > Sphingomonadales > Sphingomonadaceae > Sphingorhabdus_B. The sequence goes on from CAIPUN010000186.1 coordinate 7,182, forward strand.
GCGTGGTTCAACGACTTCACCCATCAACTTGGTGAAAATGTCGTCGGCGAGGTCGGCCTGATCAATCTCCACGCGGAGCAGCGAACGGTGATCCGGGTCAAGCGTGGTTTCCCACAATTGTTCGGCATTCATTTCGCCAAGACCCTTGTATCGCGAAATCGACAGTCCTTTGCGGCCGGCAATCAAAATCGCCTCCAGCAATTCGGACGGGCGCGTAATTGCGCCCTTGTTACCGACGCTCACCGCAGTGGTTGCGCGCTTGGCTTGATCGCCAACTGCGTCGCCAGCCTCTTCATCGTTCTCCACCTCGTCCACCGCCTCGGCAGCAGCAGAAACTTTGACGAGGCGCGCTGGAGTTTCGTAGCTTGCGGTCTCTTCGCTCGCCAACTTATGTAGTTTGCGGGCTTCAGCGGACATCAGGAATGCAGCCTCAATGATGTGATGATCGGTCACCCCACGCCAGAGGCGTTCGAAATGATAACCGCCATCTTCGGACACGCGGCCGGACCATTTGCCCTCCACATCTTGCGCAGCCATCCACGCTGCAGCCTTGGCAACAGCGGCGGTTCGATCGGTGGCGTCAGGGTCCAATGCACCCGTGAGCGCCATGGCCTCCACAATCGTTGGGTCATAACGGCGTGGCACAAATGCCATCAGGCTGCGCATACGTCGTGCATGGTCGACCAAGGCACCTAAATCGGCACCGGCGCGTTGTCCGCCTGCACCTTCCAAAACAACGCCGTTCAGGCCCAGCTCGGCCAGATGGTCGTCCAGAGCCTTGTCGTCTTTCACATAGATTTCGCTGCGTCCCTTCGCCACCTTGTATAAGGGCGGCTGCGCAATGAAGAGATGCCCGTTTTCGATAATTTCGGGCATCTGGCGGTAGAAGAATGTCAGCAACAATGTGCGAATATGCGAGCCGTCGACGTCAGCGTCGGTCATGATCACGATCTTGTGATAACGCAATTTTTCGATGTTGAAATCTTCGCGGCCAATGCCTGTGCCCATTGCTTGAATCAGCGTGCCGACTTCCTTTGATGACAGCATCCGGTCAAAGCGTGCACGTTCCACGTTCAGGATCTTACCCTTGAGTGGTAAAATTGCCTGATAGTGGCGGTCACGGCCTTGCTTAGCTGATCCGCCTGCTGAATCACCCTCGACCAGGAACAGTTCGGACTTCGCAGGATCCTTCTCCTGACAATCGGCTAGTTTACCGGGTAGAGATGCAACGCTCATCACTGATTTGCGGCTGGCCTCACGAGCTTTCCGGGCCGCCTCGCGAGCGGCGGCGGCGTCGATTACCTTTTGAATGACCGTGCGCGCATGGCCGGGATTTTCCTCCAACCATTCGCTCATCCTGTCTGCCATCAGGCTTTCCAGCGGTTGGCGGACTTCGGAGGAGACCAACTTGTCCTTGGTTTGTGATGAGAATTTGGGATCAGGCAGCTTAACCGAAACAATAGCAGTCAGGCCTTCACGCATGTCATCGCCAGTCAGCGTGACTTTCTCTTTTTTCAACACGCCTGACTTCTCGGCATAGTTGTTCAAGGTGCGTGTGAGCGCCGAGCGGAACGCTGCCAAATGGGTGCCACCGTCGCGTTGCGGGATGTTATTGGTGAAGCACAATACGTTTTCGTAATAGCTGTCGTTCCACTCCAACGCGACGTCAATACCAATGCCGTCGCGGTTGGATGTGATCGTTATGGGGTCGGCCAGCAAGGCCGCCTTGTTGCGATCCAGATATTTTACGAACGCGCCAATGCCGCCTTCATAATAGAGATCATGTTCTTTGACATCGGAATGCCGGTTGTCACGCAGCAATATGCGGACACCGGAGTTCAAGAACGCAAGCTCGCGATACCGATGCTCAAGTTTGTCAAAGTCAAATTCTAGAACGTTTTTGAACGTGTCGGTTGACGCCATGAAGGTCACGCGCGTGCCTTTTTTGGGCTTGCCATCGACCATGGGCGCGTCACCGCGCACAACCAAAGGACCTACGGCATCGCCATGCTCAAAACGCATCCAATGCTCTTTACCCTCGCGCCAGATGGTAAGTTCCAAAAATTCGGACAATGCATTCACCACCGAAACGCCGACGCCATGCAAGCCGCCCGACACCTTATAAGCATTGTCGTCAGAGGTGTTCTCGAATTTACCACCAGCATGCAGCTGAGTCATGATGACCTCAGCCGCCGAAACGCCTTCTTCCTTGTGCATGCCCGTTGGGATGCCGCGGCCATTATCTTCGACAGAAACCGAACCATCGGGGTTCAGTTCGATCAGTACAAGATCGCAGTGTCCCGCCAGTGCCTCGTCGATGGCATTATCGGAAACTTCAAACACCATATGATGCAGACCACTGCCGTCATCCGTGTCGCCAATATACATACCAGGACGCTTGCGAACCGCATCGAGGCCCTTCAGAACCTTGATGCTGTCTGCACCATATTCATTCTGATTGGGGTTGGCTGCGCTGTCCGCAGAGGCGTTGAATTGCGGAGTTTCCGTTGTTTCTTCAGTCATTTGTGCACTGTAGGCCTAAAGCCCAAGAAACCCAAGGGAAAGTGCCCCAAAATCGACGTTTTTCCACAGTCTTTTGTGGTTGGCACTGACAGGAATCTTAACGCCGAAATTGCTGCCGAAAATTAGGCAATGAAACTTTTGTATAACGCGCTAAGTCTGCAGACAAACGGGCGCACGGGAGACGGGAATTTACATGTTTATCGATACCGAACTGGAAAAATCATTTGGTGACTTCGGTGCTCTTATTGGTGCCTGGAGTGAGAAAAAGCCTGACGCGCGCGCGCTGGCCGATAGCATTTCCGAACTGACTTGGCGGGAAGTTGCACAAGCTACTGCGCGGATCGCCGCACAGCTACAGCGTGACGGCCTGAAGCGGGGTCAGGCAGTTGCCATATTGGGGACCAGCAATATTCCATATGCGTTGGTCTATCTTGCCGTTGTGCGCGCCGGGGGCTGTGCTGCGCCATTGACCACATCTGCAACACCCGCGCAGTTGGCCGCGATGTTCCAAGATTCCGGCGCGATGCATTTGTTCGTCGATACTGCAAAACTAGCTGACATTGGAGAAGTCTCACTGGGCGATGTCAAAATAATTATGCTCGACAAGCCCGTTGGAGACCATCCTGCATTGACTGACTGGATGGCAGAGGAGGGCGTGCATTTCGATGCAACGCCACCTGCCGCGACGGACCCATTCAATATCATTTATTCGAGTGGCACCACAGGAACGCCCAAGGGCATCATCCATTCGCACGGCATGCGTTGGCACCAGATGGCGGGCGGATTCAAGTCAATCTACAATCGCGATACGCGGTCTTTGGTCTCAACGCCTTTATATTCGAACACAACATTGGCGGTATTCCTGCCAACGGTCTGTCATGGCGGTTTTGCCAGGATCATGGAGAAATTTGATGCGCTGGCCTATCTTGAACATGCACAGACCGATCAGACCACACATACCATGCTTGTGCCGGTGCAATACCAACGGTTAATGGCACATGCTAATTTCGGTGACTATGATCTGAGCGGCTTCATCGTCAAATTTTGCACCAGCGCGCCCTTTGCGGCGGAATTGAAGGCGGATGTGCTTAAGCGCTGGCCAGGCGGCCTTGTCGAGATTTACGGCATGACCGAAGGTGGCGTTGTTTGCATGTTGCAGGCCCATCACCATCCTCATAAATTGCATACTGTTGGGCAGCCCGTCACCGGCCATGAACTGATCGTATTAGACGAGGACGACAAACGCCTGCCCGTCGGTTCCAAAGGCGTGCTTACCGGACGGTCGCCGACCATGATGTCGGGTTACAAAAACCAGCCAGAAAAAACGCGTGAGATGGAGTGGCGCGACGAAGATGGCAATATCTGGTTAAAAACCGGAGACATTGGCATTGTTGACGCGGATGGCTTCGTCTCGATTGTGGGCCGTGCCAAGGACATGATCATTTCCGGTGGCTTCAACATTTACCCGAAAGACCTTGAAGAATTGTTGGAGGCGCAGCCCGAAGTGGCCGAGGCCGCGGTGGTTGGCATCCCTTCGGAAGCGTGGGGCGAAACGCCCGTAGGCTTTGTGCGGTTGACGGACGCGGCGGCATCGCCTGACACCATTCTTGCGCGTGTGAACGGGCAGCTTGGCAAGACGCAGCGGATTTCAGAGCTCTACACCATCGACGAAATGCCGCGCAGCCATATTGGCAAATTGCTAAAAACTGACTTGCGCGCTTTGGCGGCAGAGAAGCAAAATGGAAGGTGAATTCGGCCCGGATCTTGCCGCTGTCATTTCTGTTTTACAGACGGCGCTGACGCCTGCTTTTCTATTGGTCGCGGTGGGAAGCCTGCTCAATGTTTTGACTGGCCGGTTGTCACGCATAGTGGATCGTTCACGTGACCTGCAGCGTCAATATGCTGACACGAAAGGCGCTGCGCATGAACGCGTCGTGCGTGAATTGCGAATTATCGAAAAGCGCATGCGCGTCGTTGGTTCGTCGATATTGTTTGCCGTGCTGTCGGCAATTTCGGTTTGCGTCATGATTGTCGCGCTGTTTGTACTGGGGCTGACGAATACACATGCTGCCTGGGTCGCCGTGGCGTTGTTCATGCTGGCGCTGGCGTTGCTGTCGGCCTGCCTATTCCAGTTCGTCCGCGAAGTCCGTTTGGCGACCTATGCCATTTATGTGCCGGAAGAATATCTCGAACTAACAGCGCCTCCAAAACCTGCGGAACGTAAGCGACGCAAGCCGCTTTAACGCTTAACCGCCTTTTTTGCCTAACTTTTGCACGCGCGCAACAACCTCGTCGCGAATAGGGGGCGTCACAAACTTCCCGATTTCGCCGCCGTAAATCGCAATTTCCTTCACCAACCGAGAGGCAATGGGTTGTAGTGACACATCAGCCATTAAAAACAGCGTTTCGACGCGATCGTTCAACTGTCGGTTCATGCCCGTTAACTGATACTCATATTCGAAATCGGTCACACCCCGAATACCACGAATGACGGTGCTTGCACCTTGTGCTTCCGCAAAATCCATGAGCAGCGAGTTGAACCCAACAACGCGAATATGCGCCGAACCGATGCTAGCGACTTCGCGCTCGACCATGGCAATCCGTTCATCATCGGAAAACATCGGGGATTTGGCCGCGTTCGTGGTTACTCCGATGATCAACTCATCCACCAGTTTTGCGCCGCGTCGGATGATGTCCATATGGCCCAGGGTGATGGGGTCAAATGTCCCAGGATATACGCCAATCCGGTGTGTCATTTAGCGATCCCTTTCGGTGATATAATTTGCAATGGCGCGCAAAAGATCGGCTTCTGTGCCATAACTCGACAGATGGTCGTTGGCCTGCTGCACAAGCATTTTCGCTTGCTGCTTGGCGCGTTCGAGGCCCATCAGAGATACAAATGTGCCTTTATTGGCTGCTGCGTCTTTCTGAAGCGCTTTGCCAGCCAGTTTCGGATCACCCTCAACATCCATAATGTCGTCAGCAATCTGAAAGGCGAGGCCAATATCGCGGGCATATCCCCGCAAATGTGCTCGGCCTTCGGGTGGGATATGCCCCAATATCGCCCCCATTTCGACGCTGGCAGCGATAAGGGCACCTGTTTTTAGCGCTTGCAAGCGCATGACGGTTTGCAAATCAACAACCGATTTCTCGGCCTCGATATCCATCATCTGCCCGCCGGCCATGCCTTCTGGGCCGCTTGCTAAAGCCAGTGTTGAGATCAGTTCACCGCGCACGAACGGGTCACCATGGGTTTGCGAGCTCGCAAGTATCTCGAATGCCAAGGCATGTAGGGAATCGCCCGCCAAAACTGCGGTCGCCTCATCAAATGCCCGGTGCACTGTCGGCTTACCCCGTCGCATGTCGTCGTCATCCATGCAGGGCAAGTCGTCATGCACCAAAGAGTAAACATGAATAGCTTCGACAGCCGTGCCAACACGCAATGCAACCGCGCGGTCCACATGGAACAGAGCCCCAGTTGCGGCAACAAGCAACGGACGGAGGCGCTTGCCGCCGCCAATCGCGGCATGGCGCATGGCGGCATATAGGCGGTCCCTTGCGTCGCCAGGCAGCGTTAGCAGCACGTCAAATTCGTGATCAATGTCCGCTGCAATTTGTGCGAGTGAGTCCTGTAACAATGATGGTAGCCCAGCCATGGTACTCATCCGGCATCGAATGTTGTTGTACCCGTTGGCGTGCCGTCAGGCCCTTGCACTATGGCCTCAATACGCGCCTTCGCCGCATCAAGCCGCTGTTGGCACAAGGCCCGCAAAGCATTGCCGCGTTCGTAAAGCGCTATGGACTCATCGAGCGGCGCTTCACCGCTTTCCAACTTATGGACGATGTCTTCTAGCGCCCGCAGCGCGGTTTCAAAATTCATGTCGGCTACGTCTTGAGTCATACTCCTGCAATGACGTCCACCGCCGACTGGGTCAAGTGCTTCGCTCCATCGCCATCGGTTCATGATGAAGGTTGCCAGTCCGGAAATGCTAATCAGATCCGTTTTGAACGGGCTAGGAGAACCAAAGCGCGTTTACAGTCACGAACAGGTTTTAAGGAAACGCGCGTATTTATACGCCTGACTTCAACAACCAGTCGTGAAAGATTTTCACGGCTCTTTGCTTCAACGCACGTGGGCGGCACACGAAGTAATAGCTATAGGGGCTCTCTACTTCTGTATTGAAAAGCCGAGTCAAGCGCGGGTCGCGCGCGTCGGAGAAGTGGCTTCCGTGCATGATAGCAACGCCAAGACCATTTGCGGCCGCCTCCAGCATCAATGCGCCACTATCCAGGCTATCGATCGCAGCCGGCTTCAGGCGGGGGACCCCCATAGCCTGTCGCCATGCGTCAAAAATCATAGGCATGTCACTGTGAACCATAACGGTATGCTTTGCGAGGTCCTCAGGCTTTTCGACATTATGCTCATTCGCCCATTTTTCAGAGGCGATGGCGTAAACAAGGTTGCGGTCTAACCGCACACTGTAAAGCTTTGGGTCGACGTCTGCTGAAATGATGATGGCCGCGTCGACGACATCACCCAGTAGGTTTTCGGCATGACCCGATGTGTCCACATCGATATGAAGCTTCGGAAACGCCTTGCGCAGTTCAGGCAGGCGCGGAATAAGCCTTTGCGAACCAAAAAGCGGCAAAAGTCCCAAGCGCAAGCGATATTCCCCGCCACGGCCAGCAAGTTCGTCAACCGCCTCCGCCATTGCGTCCATCGCTGGTTCAACAGCTGCGAGAAGTGCCTCGCCATCTGCATTAATGACCATTGCTTGCGCGCGGCGGTCAAATAGGGACTTACCGATGAAGTCTTCCAGCGCCTTGATACGACGGCTTAGTGCAGGTGGAGACAAAGCGAGTTCGCTGGCGGCCGCTTTTGCCGAACCCAATTTAGCGACGCGTAAAAAGGCTTCCAGCGAGCGTAAGGGGGGCAATCTGCGCATATCATCTCCTAATTTGCCGCACTGCAACAAAAGTATTTTGATCTCGCAATCGTATAAATGTCACGAAATTCAGGTTAAACTTATAAATGTCAGTTGCATCATTTGCAACAGCTATTGCACTGTTCGCACTTGCACAAAAAATGAAATCTAACCATACAGGAAATGCCTTATAGGCATCCTCTCCTAAAGACTTTTTCAGGGTCGACTTCGGTCGGCCCTTTTTTTATCCAAATTCGGTATCGACTTTATCTCATCCGGAATGCCGATTGCCGGCTGCGGGTTTTGACCTTAGATTTCCGGCACTATTAATGCGCGCCGTCCCCAAATGATCAGGAACAACAGCGACGCCGAGATCAGGATGAATGTGGCGGGTTCCCAGTAATTGAACAAAGCGACGCCAACCGCAGGTGCGACAATATAGGCCGCGCCGTTGATCGATGCGATTTTGCCCGCAACGTCACCTTGTTCATGCCGATGGACCGCCAAGGATGCGCCTGCGGTAAATCCCGGGCGGAACAGCCCAAAGCCAAGCGAGGCAATAGCAAAGCCCGTGCTAATACCATAAAAATCATGGCTGACGCCTGTCAAAATCGTGCCTAGTAATGCAAGGATCGCGCCCAAGAGTACGGAACTTCTTGCAGCAAGTGAGAGCATAGGGATGAGGCCCCACTGAGCCAACAAGGTCGCCATTGCGCCAATGAGCATAACCGAGCCACTGGCTTGCACGGCCTCCCAAGGACGATCATGCAATCCCAACCGGTCACGCACAAGAAAACCCACCACACCCAAAATGATTGCCTGTGCATGGCCACCGATCAGACCTGCAATCAGCCAGGATGCCATGCGTTCGTCGCGCCATGGCAGGCGGACCTCGCTGGTAGGCAACACTGATCCCAAAGCATCACCATCAACTTCTTCAGCATCCGGCGAATTCATGGAAGCTGAATTTGGGTAAGCTGCAATGGCGCCACGTGCCTCAAACCGCGGGGTATCATTAGGTAAATGAACATGTAAGGCAATCAATACAGCTACCCCAAAGGCGGCAAACATGATGAGTGGCCCGGCCAAGCCAAACGGCGGGAAGAGGAAATAATGCGCTGTTGCAGGGCCAATCACGGTGCCAACGCCAAAAGATGATGCAAGCATTGATAGCGCCTTGGTGCGCTCGGCGCGTTCGGTCCGGGCCGCGACATAGGCCTGAACGGCGGGTGGGGCAGCCGAGCCAAAACCGCCGTAAAGGCTGCGAAATAAAGCAAACAGGATAAACGTCACGACGGGGCCTATGAGGCCCGCCAGCCCAAGCCAGAGTACCAATCCGCACAAGCCCATTGACGCAGCAAAGCCGATCACGCCAACGCTCATCAGTTGCTTGCGGCCTCGGTGATCCGACAAGCGTGCCCATTTGGGTGCAGTAATAACCCATAACAACGCAGACCAGCTAAAGGCCAGACTGACCCAAACGTCGGGCATATCCAACTCACTGGCGATCGCAGGAAGGGCCGACTGCATTGCGGTATTGCCCGCCGCGGCAACGAGCATCACGAGAAATAACACGACAACACGGCTACTGGGAATTGTTTGAACCGCGCTCATGGCTTCTTCCAATCATAACTGCGCGTCACTTGCGCGACATGCAGGCTGTAATCCGAATACCATCGGTTCCGGCCCACGTCGCGCATTTCTGCGTGATCGGGATGATCGCGCCACGCTTTTGCGCTTGCTTCGTCTGCCCAATAGCTGACGGTGATGCCAAGTCCATCGGCGCCACGCACTGAATCTATGCCAATATAGCCATCTTGTTGCGCGGCGAGCTCATCCATCATCGCGGCTGCCCGGGCGTAACCTTCGGCGTCCAGTTCCGTGCGCTGTGCCACAAAAATAACCGAAATAGTGCCGTTGCTTAGCTTTGCCATATTAGCTGCATAGGACCGATACATAATATATTGCAAGCTGGCGGAAACACATTGTTAGGGAACATGGGTCCGGACCCTAACGGTTGCGGATCAAGCGGAATTTGATCCGACGGCCAATTGTATAATCGACTGTATTAACCAGGAAATAGGCAAGGCCGGACTTAAGCCGGCTCCAAATAGTGTCCCTCTTCTTTAACAAAATCCTTGTCTGCTCTTCCGACTGGGAGGCAAGCCCGTCAATCAGTGCGCGCACGTGCAGCGCGAACGCCGCGTCCTTGATGCGCACCATGATCTCCAAATTGATAAACATGCTGCGGACATCCAGATTAGCTGAACCTATATAAACCGTCTCATCAATGACCATTAGCTTCATATGAAGTGGACGTGGTTGATATTCGTAAATCACAGTTTTGCGGCGCATCAGATAGCGATAAAGCACACGTGCGGCTGCAATCGTTGCCCCATTATCGGTCTTGCCAGCCAGTATGAGGCGGGACCCCTTGCTGCGCTTGGCGGTCCTAGCAAGGCGGCGCAATATGGATTGGGACGGCGAAAAATAGGCGGAAACAATGTCAAATCTCTTGCCTGTATCCAATGATCGCTTGAACGTCAGCGCCCATGGGGAAATCCGGTTGGTTGGTCCACCCAGTAACCATTGCACTTGACCAATGCCGGGTCGCCATTGTCGAATGATATTGCGGATCTGCCGGAAGCGGACGTTGCCGCCGTTCGATTCTTGCGCCAAATCCTTGAAATAATCGCTCAGCCGTTGCGCTTGGGGACCAGACACTATTACGCCGAGATCTTC
>CAIPUN010000187.1 GCA_903868245.1 uncultured Sphingomonadales bacterium
AATCGGTGCATGTGCTTGCGCCGGACCTGTCAATCGGCGATATCGTTACTGTGCAGATTACCGATTCTGGACCGCTTAGCCTGAAAGGTGAACCAACGATGAGAGCAGCCGCCTGAATGGCCAAAAAAGCCCAAGCGCAAGCTGGTGACTTGTCCCGGCTGGAGATGAGCTTCGACAAACCGCATCTGATTAACGCGGTTTTTGGCGAATTTGATCGTAATCTGGTGACGATTGAGAACCGCCTCGGGGTTTATATCTCGGCCCGCGGAAACCGCGTACAGATTGAAGGCGAGGCTGGCGCCATTGGCCGGACCCGCGATGTGCTGAATGACATTTATTCCCGCCTGTCGCGCGGACAGGAAATCGACAGCGAAGCCGTGCAATCCATCATCGCCATGACTGCTGAACCTACTTTAGAAGGCATCGTCCGTAAGGACGCGACCGACGCACCGGGTATCATGATCCGTACGCGCAAGAAAACGCTCGTGCCACGTTCTGCCACACAAATTCCATATATGGAGGCACTGGCCCGCGACGAGATTATTTTCGCGCTTGGGCCAGCGGGCACAGGCAAAACCTATCTGGCGGTGGCACAGGCTGTGGCCATGTTGATTACGGGCGCTGTGCAGCGGCTTATTCTTTCACGTCCCGCGGTTGAGGCGGGAGAGAGGTTGGGTTTCTTGCCCGGCGATATGAAGGAAAAGGTCGATCCTTATCTGCGACCGATATACGACGCCTTATATGACTGCTTACCAGCCGAACAGGTGGAGCGGCGGATTGCCTCAGGCGAGATCGAAATAGCTCCCATTGCATTTATGCGCGGGCGTACGCTTGCCGATTCGTTCATCATTCTAGATGAGGCGCAGAATACCACTGCGGCACAGATGAAGATGTTCCTCACCCGCTTCGGCATGAACAGTCGCATGGTCATTTGCGGTGACCCACATCAGGTCGACATTCCCGGCGGCGAGCGCATGTCTGGCCTGAACGATGCGGTGCAACGCCTCGAAGGCGTCGACGGCATCCAGACCATCCGGTTCAACAGCAGCGACGTTGTGCGTCACCCGCTCGTTGGCCGCATCGTCGACGCTTATGAGGGCGGGCATGATTGATGTCGAACTCGACATGGGCGTGGTGTGGGGCAATAGCAATTTCGGGCAGAGCGAAGTTGAAAAGGCCGTAGACGCAGCTGTCCGGTTTGCGGCCATTGCTGAACTAGCTGATCCCGTCGTTCCGGTCAGCGTAAGCATCAAACTTTCCGACAATGCGGAAGTCCAAGCGCTTAACCGAGAATGGCGCGACAAGGACAAGCCAACGAATGTGCTGTCCTTTCCTATGCTTGATGACGCGGAATTAGACGCATTGCTCACCGGCTCCTATGATGCACCTGAAATCATGCTCGGTGACATCATTTTGGCCCATGAAACCTGTGCGGCGGAGGCGAAAGAAAAAGATGTCCCTATCGCCCATCATGCGACGCATCTTGTCATCCACGGGATGCTCCATTTGCTTGGCCATGACCATATCGAGGATGACGAAGCTGAATTGATGGAGGCGCTTGAGGTAAAAGCGCTTGCATATATGGGCCTTCACAATCCATATAAGGATGAAATAGACCATTAAGAGGCCAGTACGCTTCCATTATGCCTGAGGGTGACAGTTTTAGCGGTTCGAAAACCGCAACCGACGACGATAACGACGGACGAATATGGCAGCGGCTGAAGACTATGTTCTTTGGCCGCGATCACGGGCCGACCTTACGCGAGCAGCTTGAAGAAGCGATAGCAGAGCATGAGGAAGATAGCGACGACAACGGACAATCAGACGCCGATGGCGACTTAACCGCTGTCGAGCGCACGATGCTGCGTAATTTGCTCCATTTTAGCGAACACCGTGTCGATGACGTCATGGTGCCACGCAGCGACATTATTGCAATTGAAGAAAGTGCTGGCTTTGCCGATTGTATCGCTGCCTTCGCCGAACATGGCCACAGCCGCCTACCTGTGTACCGCGACACGTTGGACAGTGTAATTGGCATGATCCATATAAAGGATGTGTTCGCAGTTCTCGCCTTAGATCAGGAACGACCGCACAGCCTTGAATCCTTCATTCGCCAGCCACGTTTTGTGCCGCAAAATATGAGCGTACTTGCACTATTAGACGAAATGCGGCGCACACGCACGCATTTGGCCATCGTGCTGGATGAATATTCGGGGACCGAGGGTCTGGTAACGATTGAGGATTTGGTCGAAGAAATCGTCGGCGAAATCGAAGACGAACATGACGACGAACCTGAACTGCCGTTCGTGAAAATGGCCTCCGATTTGTGGGAAGCCGACGCGCGCACACAGCTGGACGATCTCGCTGAGGCGATTGACCCAAAGCTGGCGGAAGTGGATGAAGACGTCGATACACTTGGTGGCCTCGCCTTCGTCATTGCCGGCCAAGTCCCCGACATCGGCCAAATGCTGGTGCATGAGGCGAGCGGCTGGACTTTGGAAATATTGGAAGCCGACGAAAAACGCGTAACCCGCATACGCCTCTACGCCCCTGCATCCGACAGAGGCGATATCTGCGAATAAGCGCCGTCGAATTCGTTCGCAGCGGGCAAGGTCACCCCGCCAATTTTACCGCCCTAATCCGCCAACTTTCCGCCAAAGTCTCCAGCGCGGCAAGCGCGCGCAATTCTGACTTGGCACCTTCCGCCCGATGCCCGCCGCCAATCAAAAGATTGAAGGCTCGCGCAACAGTCCAGTCATGCCCTGCCGCGTGCAATTGTTCTATGCGGTCGCCCGGTGCCACTTCGCCCTCTTCAATCACGCGGAAATAGCCCCCACAACGGCCACTGTTGATGACTGCGCCCGACAGGCCATGGACATCGAAATGATGATCCAGCTTCCAGCAGGGTTGTCGACCTTGCGCGACTTCAACCACCGCGTGTCCAAGGCGAAACTGGTCACCAATACGCAAATTGTCTTCAAGAAGCCCGCACGCGCTAATATTTTCTCCAAATGCGCCAGCTTGGTCGAGCAGTGGATGGACAAAATTTTCCGCCGCAAAATGGGCAATCCATTTGGGATAATGTTCGGCAGGATAAAAATGCACCGCCTTGTCCGCGCCGCCGTGCACAGACGGATCGGCGACTTGGTCACCGGTAAAACCATGCTTGCCTAGGAAGACCGGTCGGTCCACCGGCATGCGCGCCATCGCGCTCATCGTCCCGTCGGCGTGAAACTGTTTGGGCTGCCCTATCAGCAAAACATCGATCTGACTGATTATCATATCGGGTGCATATCGCACCAAATGCACCATTCCCATTGGCATTTTGCGCTGTCGCCGATAAAAGCCGATTGATGCAGACCAGCGACCTTCGCATTGCGCTATTCAGCGGCAATTATAATTATGTCCGTGATGGCGCAAATCAGGCTTTAAATCGCCTTGTCGGCTATCTTTTGAGCCAAGGCGCATCGGTGCGTGTGTATTCCCCAACGGTTGCTGAACCTGCTTTTGTTGCGACAGGCGACCTGGTTAGCGTGCCGTCCTTCGCCATACCCTTTCGTCCGGAATATCGCTTGCCATTATCCTTGTCGGCAAAAGTCCGGCGCGATCTGGAGGCATTTGCCCCCAACGTGGTTCATATCGCCAGTCCAGACCGCGTCGCGCGTCAGGCTGTTAAATGGGCGCGCCGTCGCAACCTGCCGGTGTTGTCTTCCGTGCACACACGTTTCGAAACCTATTTCCGTTATTATAACATGTCCTTCGCCGAACCCTTGGTGGAAGCGTGGCTACGCCGATTGTACCGCAAATGCGACGCGCTGGTCGCGCCATCGGAGAGCTTTGCGCAGGTGTTGCGCGAGCAACGGATGAATTATGACATCGACATCTGGTCGCGCGGTGTTGATCGCGAAATTTTCAACTCTGGTCGCCGGGACTTGGCATGGCGGCGCGCGCAAGGCGTGACCGACGAGCCCGCTGTCATCGGCTTTCTGGGTCGCTTGGTCATGGAAAAGGGTCTCGACGTCTTTTCCGACGCGATTGACCAGTTGCGCCGCCGCAATGTCCCGCATCAGGTCATGGTCATTGGCGAAGGCCCTGCCCGTGGCTGGTTTGAAAGCCGCCTGCCTCATGCCCGTTTTGTGGGTTTCCAAGGGGGACAGGATCTTGGCCGCGCAGTGGCGTGCATGGATTTGTTGTTCAACCCAAGCGTCACCGAAACCTTTGGCAATGTCACGTTGGAGGCTATGGCCTGCGGCCTGCCCGTTGTCGCGGCCAAGGCGACTGGCAGCCAAAGCCTGGTAGAGGACAATGTATCAGGCCGGCTGATCACGCCAGGCGCAATCCAAAAATTTGCCGACAGTTTGCAACTTTATTGCACCGATGCCGACTTGCGCGCGCGACATGGCGCTGCTGGCGAGCAACGGTCACTCGATTTCAGCTGGGATGCGATTAACCAGACCGTTGCCGACACCTATATCCGCCTCATCCGCCAACGTGCTGCGCGTGCGGCGTCTGCACGATAAACCTGTGGCAAGCCGTTCCGGAAACTGTCCGAAGCGCTTATGCTTATGCGATAACACACGGCGGAATAGGTTTTATCTATGAGCGACCTTTTTGGCGACACCCCACAGGTCCCCAATTCTATACCGGAAAACGCCCCGCTTGCGGATAAGCTTCGGCCTACCAAATTGGATGAGGTGATTGGTCAGGAACATCTGACGGGTGCCGATGGCGCGATTGGCCGCATGGTCGCTGCCGGTAAATTATCCTCGATGATCCTGTGGGGGCCACCG
>CAIPUN010000188.1 GCA_903868245.1 uncultured Sphingomonadales bacterium
GCTGCGCCTCGACAAAGGGTTCAATCATGCCCGTCGCTTGCGCTTGTTCGCGGATCCAGATGTCAGACAATATGGACATAATCACTCCCTGTTAACCGTTCCGCTTTTGCCATACTGCGAGGCGCGTGCAAGTGTTCGGCAAGAAAAAATTGTGCGTATCTTGGCGGCGCGATGGCAGACCTATTTTAAGTTGGCTGGACCAAAGCCGTGGGGCAGTAATTCCGACAAATGAAATGTCGCATAGCCCGTTGCATGGGCGCAATGCACCGGAATGTCGGTGTCGGTGAGGTCCGCCACTTCCTTTATAATCTGGCGGCAGCGACCGCAGGGCGTGATGGGGTCAGTGCCAGCGCCAACATGTCCGGCCAAGCCGCCAGCGACCGCAATTTCGCGGATCGCGCGCAATTGGCCGTCACTATTGGCTTTAGAAATGGCCACGGTTTCAGCGCATAATGTCATGCCATAGCTGGCATTTTCAAAGTTGCTGCCGGTCACAATCTCGCCAGTGTCGAGCAATAAAGCCGCGCCCACATGAAAGTTGGAATAAGGCGCATAAGCGGTCTTGGCCGCGTCGATTGCGGCTTGGACCAAGCGTGCTGTCATCGCGCTCATTTGCGCACCACGACCCAGCGCACCGCGCCGTCAATACCGCTGACGCGGCGTTGGCTATTTGCGGTCCACATCACCCAAGGGCGTGCCGAATAATCGGGGGAAATACCGTTCCCTTCGAGCCAGATGTTGCGGTCAATCGACTTACTCACTTGATACTCCTCCTCGAAGTCCGGCGTTAGCAACAGGATTGCCGGGGTGCCGCTATGCGCCTCAATCTGGTTCAAGAAAGTCGCCAATTCTGCCAAAATCAAGGCGCGGTTCGGGCGGCTTTTGCAGCCTTCGGAAAAATCCATTTGCACCGCAGGAGGCAACGCGCGGTCATTGCGGGGAACGCTGGTGATAAACATCGTCGCCTGTTCGGATGCCGAACGGCACAGGTCGTAATGATGCAGCGCGCCAAAGCGAATGCCCGCCTCCTGCACCGCCGCCAGATTGGTCTGAAACTCCGGATCGCGGCCGCGTGCGCCTTCGACGGCGGTGATGTACGCGAAATCGACGCCCGTTGCGCCCAATTCCGACCATCTGGGTTGCCCATTGCCTTCATTAGCAACGATGCCCTGCACGGGATAGCTATCGCGGGACGGGGCCCATCCGCTGACATAGTTCCATGCCGCATAGCCCATAGCAGCTAAACAAGTTAGGAGCACGACCCAGCGGATCAATTTGCGATTTCGCCTTAGCATGCAACCCCGTTTAAACCCTTTGATTCGACATTATTAATAGGCGCTCCGGCCTTAAGAAGTCGAGGGCTGATGTTGTGATTCGGACGCTACGCCTTGATGTGCAATACACAGATTAGTGTAAACAGTCGGCGGGCGGTGGCAAAATCCACTTCCACTTTACCGTCCAGCCGCTCCATCAACAGCTCAGCCGCCTCATTATGCACCCCGCGCCGCGCCATATCGATGGTTTCAATTTCGGCGGCGCTCGCCTTACGAATGGCTTGGTAATAGCTGTCACATATGGCGAAATAATCCTTCACCGTGCGCCGAAAACGACCAAGCCCCAGCACCAATGTTTCACGCGGTGTCCCATCTTCACGGCGGATATCGAGGATGAGGCGGCCCTCTGCCACGCTAATGCACAGATGATACGGTCCCGCATAGCCATCGCCCATGTCACGCAGCGGTTTGAAGAAATTATCTTCAATCAGGTCGAAAATGGCGACACGGCGCTCCTGTTCAATATCGGCATTGCGCCGCAAGATCGTTGCTTCGTCTAATTCAACTTTGATGATGCGTGGGTCCGCCATGACGCTGTGTTAGCTTGAGATATTTTTGGAGCAAGGGGTTAACGAGATACGGGCAACCGGGTTGTGCATAATATTGTCCACAGCCATATCCCCGCACTTCTTTTTCTGCCCCCTTGCAGCGCAGGACGTGGTAAAGGATAGGGAGTTATGGCTGAATTGATTAGACTTGCCGCAGCGAATGAAGCTGACCCCCAACGCTTACCGCGCAATATTGAGGCGGAGGCTGCGTTTTTGGGCGCTATCCTCATCGATAACCGCGTCATTGAGGATGTCTCGATCAAACTGCAGCCCGATCATTTTTTTGAACCTCTGCATGGGCGGATTTTTGAACAAATCCAGCGCCTCATGGACAGAAACATGTTGGTCACGCCAGTTACGCTGAAGCCATTTTTCGAAGCTGATGAGGCGATGCGGGAGCTTGGCGGGCCAGGGTATCTTATCAAACTCACCGCCGATGGCGCAGGGTTGATCGGTGCGCGCGACTTTGCCCAGCAGATTTACGATTTGGCATTGCTGCGGGAACTTGTGACCGTTGGCCGGACTCTGGTCGACAATGCCCTCGACACCAGCGAGAGTGTAGATCCGAAGGGTCAAATCGAAGCCGCGGAAAGCGCGTTGTATAAAGTCGCTGAGGGTGAAGGCGAAACCGGCTCTATGAAGAGCTTTCTTACCGCATCGACCGAGGCCATCAAAAATGTCGAGAAGGCACTTAACTCGGGTGGCAGCCTTTCGGGTATCACGACGGGCCTGAGCAGCATCAACACCAAATGCGGCGGTTTGCACAATTCCGACCTTGTGATTTTGGCCGGACGCCCAGGTATGGGCAAGACATCGCTGGCCACGAATATCGCGTTTAACGCCGCGCGGCGTTGGGTTCAGGAGCGTGAAGACGGCATCGAAGAATCCAAGGGTTCCGGTGCGAAAGTAGCGTTTTTCAGCCTTGAAATGTCCGCGGACCAATTGGCGACACGTATTTTGGCCGAACAATCTGGGATTAGCTCTGAATTGCTACGCATGGGTAAAATTTCCCGTGACGATTTCCGCGAGCTTTCGCGCGCGTCGCGTGAATTGCAGGAATTGCCGCTTTTCATTGATGACACGCCTGCACTGACGATCGCAGCCTTGCGCACGCGTGCTAGGCGGTTACAGCGCAGGCATGGTATCGGCCTGATTGTTGTTGACTATTTGCAGCTATTGCAGGGCTCCAGCCGCGCTAGCGACAACCGCGTCAACGAAATTTCGGAAATCAGCCGGGGTCTGAAGACACTGGCGAAAGAATTGAGCATTCCTGTGGTTGCACTGTCGCAGCTTAGTCGTGCGGTCGAACAGCGTGAAGATAAAACACCAATGTTGTCCGATTTGCGTGAATCGGGTTCAATCGAGCAAGACGCTGATATGGTGTGGTTCGTCTATCGCGAAGATTATTATGAGTTGATGAAGAAACCCGATGAGGGCACGCCTGCATTTGAAGCCTGGAACGAAAAAATGGAGCGGATTCACGGCATCGCGGAACTTATCATCTCCAAACAACGCCATGGTTCGACAGGGCGCGTCCGGATGAAGTTCGAAGCGAAGATCACGCGCTTTAGCGACTTGGCCGACGATCAATATGCCAATGCGGGATATGATTGAGACGGGAGGAACGTTTAAGGCTTCGTTATCCCGAACGTGGTTCGGGATACGCACTGCCATTGCGTGCTATCCTGAAACAAGTTCAGGATGACGAGGGAATGTGT
Organism: uncultured Sphingomonadales bacterium; assembly: GCA_903868245.1. GTDB lineage: Bacteria > Pseudomonadota > Alphaproteobacteria > Sphingomonadales > Sphingomonadaceae > Sphingorhabdus_B. The sequence continues at coordinate 3,601 of CAIPUN010000188.1, forward strand.
TCAGGATGGACCCTGAAACACGTTCAGGGTTAAGGTTAGTGTAGGACGGTGAATACTGACACCTGAAGGAACCCGTTAACTAGCCCCGCAATCGTGCACTCAATATATAATTAAGCGCTAAATTGTTGCTTAAATGCAGGCCCGACATCGGTGAAAAGGCGATGCCCTGCATATCGACCACCTCAAGCCCCGCATCCGCAAGCAAAGCTGTCAATTCTTCAGGCGTCAGGAACTTGTCCCAATCATGCGTGCCGCGTGGGACCTGACCAAGCCGTTCGGCGGCCTCCACCAGAAATATCCGCGACGCCGCTGTGCGGTTCGGCGTTGACAGCAGCAACAGTCCATCGGGCCTTAGGCGACGCACCAATTCAGCTACAAAGGCCGCGGGATCCATGACATGTTCAATAACCTCCATGCAGGTCACCACATCAAACTGGCCAAGGCCCTGCGCAGCGATTTCGCCAGCGCGATAGTCTATGGTCAGGCCAGACAATGCTGCATGCGCCTTTGCTGCATCAATATTTTCAGGCGCGGCATCAACGCCCGTTACGGCCCCGCCAAGCCGCGCGAGTGGTTCGCACAGCAAACCAGCGCCACAACCGACGTCTAGCACGGTTTTGCCAGACAGCGGATATCGCGACTTGGCATCACTGCCAAAATGCGCATCGATTGCAGAACGGATGAAGCGCAAACGCACGGGGTTCAGCTTATGCAACATCGCGGAGCTGCCCTTCGGGTCCCACCACTCGGCGGCGAGGGCTCCAAAATGCGCGGCTTCCGCAGTGTTAATTGTCGTGGGTAAGCTTGCGTTTGTCATATCCTGTCCCTATCAGGACCCGCGATTGTAATATAGCGATTATTGAAGGTTTTCATGGCGCGCATTGTAATGAAATTTGGCGGCACGTCGATGGCCGGCACCGAACGCATCCGCCGTGTTGCCCAATTGGTCAAGCGTCAGTCTGAACGTGGTGACGAGGTGGCTGTCGTCGTTTCTGCCATGGCGGGCGACACAGACCGACTTGTAAATTTCTGTCGCGAAGCAAATGCGCTTTATGATCCAGCTGAATATGATGTGGTTGTGGCGGCAGGAGAGCAAATTACCGCTGGTTTGCTGGCTATCACCTTGCAAGCGCTGGGTTGCGAAGCGCGAAGTTGGTTGGGATGGCAAATGCCAATTCATACCGATGATGCCCATGCCAAAGCGCGCATTGGGTCGATTGATACTGACGATTTGCTTGCGTCGATGCAGGCAGGCAATATCGCTGTCATTCCGGGGTTTCAGGGGCTGACCGATGACAATCGTATCACCACCCTGGGTCGTGGCGGGTCGGATACATCGGCCGTTGCCGTTGCCGCCGCCGTAAAGGCCGACCGCTGCGATATTTATACTGATGTCGACGGCGTCTACACCACCGACCCGCGTATCGTTGCCCGCGCACGCAAGCTAAAGGCCGTCACCTATGAAGAAATGCTTGAACTGGCTTCGGTTGGTTCGAAAGTATTGCAAACCCGCTCTGTCGGCCTTGCAATGAAGGAAGGCGTGCGGGTTCAAGTGCTGTCCTCCTTCGTTGACGATAGTGCACCCGACGCCGACAGCATACCCGGCACGATGATCGTGACCGACGCAGAATTGGAGAATAGCCAAGTGGAACGCCAACTGATCACCGGCATCGCGCATGACAAAAATGAGGCGAAAATCACGCTCACCCGCGTCCCCGACCGTCCGGGCGCGGTGGCC
>CAIPUN010000189.1 GCA_903868245.1 uncultured Sphingomonadales bacterium
GGGCACCTCTGCGCGCGCCGAATAAAAGCGTTGTCCAATGGCATATTCTTGACGCCATTCCAGCCCAGCTATCGCGCTTTGCATAGCACGCTCACCCGGACCAAAGCGGATGGCGCCCAGTTTTTTGCGCAACAGAAAATTTTGCACGGCCTGCGTCCCACCCGCCGTTCGCAGCAGCGAATCATTGGCGGTGTTGTCGCTGCTGACAATCGCTTGTTCGAGAAGTGACAGCACGGTCACCTCGATCTCGCCATTGGCGATAACGCGATCGCGAATGGGTTGATGAAAGACGGCAAGATCATCACGGGTAATACGTATTTTTTGGTCCAGCCGGATCCTACCTTGGTCGACTAAATCCAAAATCGTCAGTGCCACCCATGTTTTGGATACGCTTTGCTGCGGAAATAGCTCGTCAACGCGTTGACCGGTTATCCATTCCCCACCGTCGATACGCATAATTGCAACGCCCGTGCGACCCGGAAAAACACGCCATTGCTCGATCAGCAGATTTTCCAAGCCCGTAGGTGCACGGGCAACTGCTGGACGAACCGGAACGGCAGGCATCATTGGCCTGTTCACGGCTGGGGCAGGCTGTGTTCGCGATGGTGCGCGCTCTCCGGCAACGCATGCCGACAACGTGCCCAGTATTGCCAATGCGGCCATAGCTTTGCGACCGACGCCCTGGATGCGGTTTTCCCGAACTTTTAATTTTTTGGCCATGCAGAAGCGCTAAAGCAGGCTTTTCGTTGAGAACAGCTTTTACCCATATTTTGCGACGAACGATTCCTGAGCGTCGACGAGATGAGGAAGTAGCACGCAGCAGCGATGACCTTCGCAGCTACTGACGAATAATATGTGGGTAAATTTAATTCCCTAGCCGCGGCCGCGATACGGCTGCACACCTTGGTCGGGTATCCACAAGCCCTTTGGCGGCTCGCCCGATTGCCAGAACACATCAATCGGTATACCGCCGCGCGGATACCAATAGCCGCCTATCCGCAACCAATGCGGCTTCATTTCCGAGAAAAGACGTTGGCCAATGCCAACGGTGCAGTCTTCATGAAAGGCGGCGTGATTGCGGAATGAACCCAGAAACAGCTTCAATGATTTTGATTCGACGATTGTCGCATTTGGCGCATAATCGATCACCAAATGCGCAAAATCTGGTTGCGCCGTGACGGGACACAGCGAGGTAAATTCAGGCACCGCAAAGCGTGCGAGATACAGCGTGCCGGGCCGTGGATTGGGCACATAATCCAGCTGCGCGTCTTCTGGCGTTTGGGGCAGCGCGCTTTGCGCGCCGAGAAATTTGGGCTGTAATGTGTCAGTCATGATGCCACATTTAGCCGTTTCGCAGCGCGAAGCAAACGGCTCTAGCATAAAAATGGCGGCATTCACCCAAACCGCGCACCTTTGTCTTTCTGGAAACCCTGTATCGTCCTTGCATGCGCCTCGCATTATGGCACGGATATGACAATTTTGATTCCGATATTTGGTGATCAGCTCAGCCACGGCCTGTCCTCTTTGGCGGGGCAGGACAAAAAAGCCTGCGTCATCTTGATGGCAGAGGTCGACGAAGAAACCGAATATGTGCCGCACCATAAATCCAAAATGGCGTATATTCTGTCCGCCATGCGCCACCATGCAGAGGATTTGCGCATGGCAGGTTGGAGCGTCGACTACGTAAAACTGACCGATGCCAACAACAGCGGGAGCTTCACCGGGGAAGTCGCGCGCGCCATCGAGCGACACAAAATATCCGCGCTGCGCGTGACAGAAGCGGGCGAATGGCGCGTAAAGGCCATGCTCGATAGCTGGCCCGACCGTTTTGATATTTCGGTGACCATCCTGCCCGACGATAGATTTTTGTGTACCCATGACGAATTTGAAAGCTGGGCCAAGGACCGCAAGCAGTTGCGCATGGAGTTTTTCTATCGCGATATGCGCCGCAAGTCCGGCATACTCATGCACGGTGATGCGCCCGAAGGTGGGCAATGGAATTTTGACGCCGAGAACCGCAAACCCGCCAAGCGCGATCTAACGATACCAAAACCACTGCATTTTCCGCCCAATGCCGTGACGCAAGACGTCATCCAAATGGTCGAGGATCGTTATGGGGATAACATCGGACAGACGGCCAAATTTGGTTTTGCCGTGACCCGTGAACACGCGTTGCAGCAGCAAAAGCATTTCCTGGCGCATGCCTTGCCCCATTTTGGCGATTATCAGGACGCGATGCTCACGGACGAACCATTTTTATGGCACGCGATCCTCTCTCCCTATATCAATTCGGGCTTGCTTGACCCGCTGGAATTGTGCCGCGCGGTTGAGGCGCAATATGAAGCGGGAAAGGTTCCGATTAACGCAGCGGAGGGCTTTATCCGGCAAGTCATTGGCTGGCGCGAATATGTGCGTGGCATTTACTGGCATGCGGGCCCCGAATATGTCGAGAGCAACGCGCTGGGCGCAACGCGATCCCTGCCTGCTTTTTACTGGACGGGCAAAACCGACATGCATTGCCTGTCGCAGGCCATTGGCCAGACGATCGCGCATAGCTACGCACATCATATCCAACGGCTGATGATCACCGGCAATTTTGCTTTGCTGGCGGGACTTGACCCGAAACAGGTCCATTTATGGTATTTGGCGGTCTATGCCGACGCCTATGAATGGGTGGAATTGCCCAACAGTCTTGGCATGAGCCAATTTGCCGATGGCGGCATGCTCGCGTCCAAACCTTATGCGGCGAGCGGCGCCTATATCAATCGCATGTCCGATTATTGCACAAATTGCCGTTATGACGTGAAACAACGGATTGGACCAAAAGCATGCCCTTTCAACGCATTATACTGGGAATTTATTGCCCGAAACGAAAACAAGCTGCGCAAAAATCCCCGCATGGCGATGCCGTATAAAAATTGGGAGCGGATGGCCGACCCAGATAAAGTAAAGCTTCGGGCGCATGCGCAGCAGTTTCTGGAAACGCTTGGATAGTTTGTAAAAGCGTCTTATCCTGCTCCGCATAAGAATCATAAATGCGGGCAAGGACGACATCATGGAATTGTTAGTAAGCACCGATTGGTTGGCGAACGAAATCGGCGCGTCCGACCTTCGCGTCGTCGATGCCACATGGTTCATGCCCGATGCGGGTCGCAATGCGCAGGCAGAATATGAAGGCGGGCATATTCCATCGGCCGTGTTCATGGATTTGGAAGAATTGGCCGACGCCAATAGCAGCCTACCAAACACATTGCCGCCACCCGAGAAATTCGCGAGCCGGATGCAATCGCTGGGGCTTGGTGATGGCAGCCGTATCGTTGTGTATGATGACAGCCCGTTCAAGTCTGCTACCCGCGCATGGTGGATGCTCACGCTTTTCGGTGCGCATGATGTGGCAATTCTCGATGGCGGCATCGCGAAATGGAAGGCCGAAGGCCGCCCGCTGGAAGCAGGCAAGCCCAGTTTGCGCCATCGCCACTTTACCGTGTGGAAAGATGATAAGGCCGTGCGCAACAAGGCCGACATGCTCGCCAATTTGCACAGCAAGGACGCCGCTGTCGTCGATGCCCGCGGTGCTGGCCGCTTTACGGGTGAAGAGGCCGAGCCACGCCCCGAAATGGCGTCAGGCCATATTCCGGGCAGCCGTAACTTGCCGTTCGGTAAGCTTTTCAACACAGATGGAACATGGAAGCGCGGCGCGGAATTGACTGGGGCCTTCACCGACGCTGGCGTAGATCTGAACAAACCCATGATCACCACTTGCGGGTCAGGCATGACGGCTGCGGTCGTTCTGTTTGGCGCACGGATGATGGGCAAGACCGATGTGTCATTGTATGACGGAAGCTGGTCCGAATGGGGTCTCGATGCAGACACCCCCAAAGCGCAGGGTGCGGCTTGAGTTCTGACCAGCCCAAAAAGCCCTCCACTAAAATAGTCATAGCAGGGCGTCGGCCGACGTTAACCGGTCCGGTCGTCAACGCACCCATTTGGCGTGCGAGCACACATTTATACCCCGATGTCGCCGCGCTTGAAGCTGGCAAGGCATCGAACGAGGATGGTCGCTTTTTCTACGGGCGCCGAGGGTCGCCGACGCAATGGTCGCTGGCTGAGGCGCTGACCGAGATGGAGCCCGGCGCGCATGGAACGATGCTTTATCCGTCTGGTGTAGCCGCTATTGCGTGCGCATTGTTGTCGGTCTTAAAAGCAGGTGACGTCTTGTTAATGACGGACAACGCTTATGACCCAAGCCGGTCCTTGGCCGACGGATTTCTGAAGCGTTTTGGGGTTGAAACACGCTATTTCGATCCGCTTATGACTGATTATGACACGCTGTTTTGCGACCGCACTAAAGCGATCTTGTTGGAATCGCCCGGAAGCCTGACCTTTGAGGTGCAAGATATTCCCGCCATTTGCGCAGCGGCCAAAAAACATAATGTGGTCACTTTGCTCGATAACACTTGGGCGACATCTTATTTCCACACGGCGCTGGATAAGGGCATCGATATGGCGATCTTATCGTGCACCAAATATATTGTGGGGCATAGCGACGTCATGATGGGCAGCGTCACCACGCATGCTAAATATTGGATGCGATTGCGCCAAACCGCGCAGCAGCTTGGCCAGACAGTGTCGCCCGACGATGCCTATCTCGCCAGTCGCGGCCTGCGCACCTTGTCCGTGCGGATGAATGCGCATGCGGCGTCGGCGCTGCAGATTGCTAGATGGTTACAGACGCAGCCAGATGTTGCGGGCGTATTCCACCCCGCACTGCCGGAATGCCCAGGGCACGACATTTGGAAGCGCGACTTCACCGGCGCGTCGGGCCTATTCTCGTTCATCCATAAAGGTGACGCCGCAACCGCCGCCGCCTTTGTAGATGCGTTGGAATTGTTTGGCATCGGCTATAGCTGGGGCGGCTTTGAAAGCTTGGCGTTACCCGTCCAGCCTGAAAAATACCGGTCGGCCGTCGCTTGGGAAAAGGACGGCACGCTCATTCGGCTACAGATCGGCTTGGAAGACACCGACGATTTGATCGCTGATCTAAACCAAGCCTTTATGACGGCGGGCCGCGCTTAAGCCTTAGCGCGTCGGTACCGGCACCTCGCCAGAATAATCATAAAATCCGCGCTTCACCTTGCGGCCATACCATCCGGCCTCAACATATTTCTGCAGCAAGGGCGCAGGACGGAATTTTGGGTCGCCCGTCGATTGAAACAGCACATTGGTGATTTCAAGGCAGGTATCGAGCCCGATAAAATCCGCCAAGGTCAGCGGTCCCATGGGGTGATTGAGGCCAAGCTGGCAAGCGGTA
>CAIPUN010000190.1 GCA_903868245.1 uncultured Sphingomonadales bacterium
CGTGCGCGCACGCGCCGTTGTCGAACCTTGGACGATTAGCATCGCTGCGGGTGTATTTTATTTCTATTCCGCCCGCGATGGCCTGATCCTGGCTTATGTCGCCTCTCTGGCGGCCGCCCTGGTCTGTGCGCTATGGCCCCTGTGGCGCAGCTATGGCCTGCCGCGCGGTTGGCGACCGAGCCTGATGCGTTCCTTTGGCATTGCGCGGCGTAACCTGCCGCTCGCTGCTGCGGATGCGGCCGAATGGGGCAGCCGGCGACTAGACCTTGCCATATTGGGCCTGTTCGCTTCGCCAGCGGTGGTCGGGATTTATTATGTCGCGCAACAAGTCGCGAGCTTACCGCAAAAGTTGAAAACCAGTTTCGACCCAATTTTGGGGCCTGTCATTACCCGCAATTTGCAGACGCAAAACTATGCAGAAATCGCTAAGCAAGTCGGCCAAGTCGGCTTCTGGATCATTGCGGCGCAGGCTGGAATTGCTTTGGCACTTGGTATCCCCGGCGAAGCCGTAATGGGGCTGGTGGGTCCTCAATTTGTTGGCGGCGCTATGGCGCTTGCCTTTTTGCTTGCAGCAGAAGTTGCCGCCGCCACCGCCGTAGTCAGCGAATCCGCCTTAGTGTATATGGCACGCCACCGAAATCTTTTGATCTCGCTCGGCATGCTCATTGTACAAGCCTTAGTGAGTGTTGGCCTCATCATCCTCGTCGACGATTTGCCCATTAAGCCTGAACATGTCGGCCTATATCAGGCGGCGGCGGTGGCGTGCGGCCTGACGATCTCATTGGGTATCGGGTCGCTCATCAAATCCCGGTTTCTGTCGCATTTGCTTGGGCAGAATATTCGGGTTTGGCGCTGGACGCTGCTCGTTGCCGTCGGGGCTGCGGCATTGCTTGGATTCATAATCGTCAGCGTGCCCGCGCACTTTGAATGGGTCGAGCTTACAATTGGTATTCCCGCCATTCTCGGTCTTTATGGTTGGATCATCTGGCGCTGGGGCTTTAGCCCCGCAGACCGAGTCCTTTTCCGCAAGACACGCGATTAACGTAAGCGCTTAGCAACCAAATCAGCAATGTCCGCTTCTGGCCGCGCGCCATAATGCGAGATGATTTCTGCTGCACACACCGCGCCCATGGTCAGGCATTCCGTCATAGGGCGCCCCTGCGCTAGTCCAGCAAATACACCAGACGCAAACAGGTCGCCTGCGCCTGTGGTGTCGACCAATTGCGCCACCGGTTCGGCGCTGACTTCGGTCCGTACTCCATTTTCGACGGCAATCGCGCCATGTTCGCCGCGCGTGCAGACGAGCAATGGAACCTTGGCGGCGATAGCCGCAACCGAAGCTTCGAAATCGTCGCTGTTATTCAGCGCGCAAATTTCAACTTCGTTGGAGAATAAAATATCAATCCGGCCAGCGTCCATTTCGGCAAGGAAGTCAGGGCCGTGCCGCGAAATCACAAATGCATCTGACAAGGTCAAGGCAACCTTTCGGCCAGCGGCGCGCGCGACATCAATGGCAGTCCGCATGGCGGCACGCGGTTCTTCGGGGTCCCACAAATAGCCTTCAAGATACAAGATTGCAGCACTTTCGATCAGTGATTTGTCAATTACCGATGCAGGCAGATATTGTGACGCACCCAAAAAGGTGTTCATCGTGCGCTGCGCATCAGGCGTGACCAATATATAGCAACGCGCGGTTGATGGCGCACCGTCGCGGGCGGGAACGTCGAAATGAATGCCGCCGGCGCGAATGTCATGCGCGAAAACTTCACCCAGCTGATCGGTTGCAACTTGCCCGATAAATGCGGTCTTGTGCCCAAGCCGCGCAAGGCCAGCCAAGGTGTTTGCCGCCGAACCACCGCTAATTTCACGGGCAGGCCCCATATGCCCGTAAAGCGCCTGCGCGCGTTCCTCGTCAATAAGCTGCATACTGCCTTTTGTGAGGCCTTCGCTTACGATGAAAGCATCATTGGTATCGGCGATGATATCAACAATGGCATTTCCAATGGCGAGGACGTCGAAGCGGGTATCGGTCATAAAGGTTCCTAGTTAAGCCACGCGCGCCCTAGTTGGATTGGACATTTCCGGCAAGCGCTTTAGAACGGCTACATGATCCAGGCGCTAATGCTTTCGTTACAAAGTCTGTCCGACAGGCGTGTCGCTGCTGTCTTGGTTAAGATAATTCTTCTCACCATTGTTAGCCTCGTCATTCTGGGCATTGGCCTCTGGTTCGCCCTGCAATGGGTATTCGGGTGGCTCAATGTAAATGATGACGGCTTTTGGTCGGGGCTGCTCTCGGGTGCCATGATCATTTTATTCAGCATTTTACTGTTTCGCGCTGTAGCCGTTACGATGACATGGGTTTTCGCCGATGACATCATTGATGCCGTCGAGGATCGACATTATCCGCGGCAAGCCGCATTCGGCAAACGGCCAAGCCTTGGCACAGGCCTACAAATGGCAGTGCGGTCGATTGTGCGCGTGCTGGGCTATAACCTCCTCGCTTTGCCACTTTACCTGCTTCTGCTGTTCACCGGCGTCGGCACCGCGATCGCGTTCCTTTTGATCAACGCATTGCTTTTGGGACGCGACTTGGAGGATATGCTCATCGCCCGTCATGGCGCGAAGGGCGCGATGAATAAATTGCCCCGTTTGATGTTGGGACTAATGGGAACTTTCGGAATGCTGGTGCCTCTGGTCAACTTTCTGGTGCCCATTTTGGCCACAGCTACGGCGGTTCATTTGGTCCACTCAGGAAATTCGAAATTATGAAGCATGTACTTCCCCTCACTGCAACCGCGCTGTTGCTGGCAGGCTGCGTCTCGCCGCCGGAAGCGCGCGCACCAGCGCGCCAGCCCGCACCCGTTGAGCGTAAGGCGGCGCCTCTTCCACCCCGTACGGTTATTGTAACGCGGGGACTTGAAGGGGTGATTGGTAAAGACGCCAATGCCTTAAAACGCGTATTCGGCGAACCACGGCTGGACGTTATCGAAGTTTATGGTCGCAAGCTGCAGTTCGTCGGCAAGCCCTGCATCCTTGATGTGTTTCTCTACCCCGAACGCAAAGGTGGGCGCGAAGTGGTCACCTATGTCGATGCACGCCGAAGCGACGGAACCGCCGTAGACCGTGCGGCTTGCATTGAGGGGCTTTTAAACCGCTAAGTCGAGGCATCCCACTCGGCGCGGACCGACATATCTCGCTCTGCAGGCAAATATTCCACACGCCGGCGCGCCAACGCTTCAGGCGACAGCCGCCCCAACGCCCAAATCGCCGCACCACGCACCACCGGTTCGGGATCAATAAGCAAACTTTCAATCTGCGAAACAAGTCCCACATCACGGCCATTGCCAGCAGCGATCAAGACATTGCGCACAAAACGGTCCCGTCCGATCCGTTTAATCGGCGATCCGGAAAACAGCTTACGAAACGCCGCATCATCCAATGTCAATAAATCGGCAATCTGCGGCGCCACCAATTCTGCACGCGGCAAAAACGCCTTATGCGTCGCCGCCGTTTCGGCAAATTTGTTCCACGGACAGACCGCAAGGCAGTCATCGCAGCCATAGATATGATTGCCCATTAAGGGCCGAAGCTCCGGATCAATCGGCCCCTTATGTTCGATCGTCAGATAAGAGATACAGCGACGGGCATCGAGGCGATAGGGCGCGGGAAAGGCATTGGTCGGGCAAATGTCTTGGCACGCGCTGCATGATCCACAACTGTCTTCGGCAGGTAAAGCGGGCTCAAGCTCAGCAGTGGTATAGATCGCGCCCAGAAACAACCAACTGCCATGCTCCCGGCTGACAACATTACTATGCTTGCCCTGCCAGCCAAGCCCGGCGGATTGCGCCAAAGCTTTCTCCATCACGGGCGCGGTATCCACGAAAACCTTGACGCCTACATCTGCTTCATGCGCAAGCCATCCCGCTAGCCGCTTAAGCGCGCCCTTTACGACATCATGATAATCACGCCCTTGGGCGTAGACCGAAATGCGTGCACGCGTGTCTTGGTCGGCAAGAACCATTGGGTCCTGCGGCGGGGCGTAGCTCATCCCCAACATGATGACGGATTTGACCTCAGGCCATAAAACTTCCGGATTGGCTCGTTCATCGGCGCGGCTTTCCATCCACAGCATGTCGCCATGTAGGCCGTCCTTCAGCCATTGTTGGAGGCGTTCGCTGGCCAGCGGTGCAAGTCGGCCAGGCGCGATGCCAAATGCGACAAAGCCCTCCCCCTTTGCTCGGTCTTGCAAAGCATCAACTAAATTTGACTTGTCTCTCGTCACGCGCCGACCTTATTCAACGCCCTCGCACACTCCGGGGCACAGCAGAATATATGCAATAGAGGTAAAGGGACGCGTAAAGCAATTCCACGGCCTTTATGCGGTCGATTGTGTGAACCTGGAAATTCCGTGTAGGCAGCGTTTCTGGTGTCTTGAAACTTAGCGGGTACGCAAGCTGTCCACCAAAGTTCGCCGTTAAAGCACGCCCATCACCGATTGGGTTGCAGTTCGAAACTGGATTGACATTTTTGTAAGTAGTGGCAGTTTCTGGCGCGAGAGAGGATTCGAAAAAATGGCCACTGCCCCGATATTTGAGAGCGATTCGCTGCCCTATGAAGTGAATCAGGCACCCCACCGCTGGGATGTAACCAAAGCGGATATTTACCTTGAGGATCGTTGGCATCCAATATTCAAGGAAATGCGCGAAAAAGCCCCGATTAACAAAATCGAAGGATCCGATTTCGGCAGCTATTGGAATGTCACCACGCTGAAAGCAATCCAGCATGTTGAGGCATTGCCAGACCTTTACTCGTCTTCCTTCGAACATGGCGGCATCACGCTGATCGACGACAACGCGCTCGCCGAACCCATTCCCGAAGAGGAAAGAGTCGTCATGCCTATGTTCATTGCGATGGACCGGCCCAAACATACCGAGGAACGCCGCGTCATCGCGCCGGCATTTACGCCAGGTGAAATGGATCGCATGTCCGGCGACATCCGCCGCCGCACAGCCGAGTTGCTCGATTCTTTGCCTGTTGGCCAAACATTTGACTGGGTTGATCTGGTCTCAATCGAGCTGACGACGCAAATGCTTGCCTTGCTCTTCGATTTCCCCTGGGAAGACCGCCGCAAGCTGACCGAATGGTCGGATTGGGCGGGTGACGTCGAATTGTTCCGCTCGGAAGAAACCCGCAAAGCGCGGCTCGCCAAAATGTTTGAAATGGGTGCCTATTTCCAGAATCTCTGGAACGAACGTAAAAACAAAGGCGAAGCCCCTGACCTGATCAGCCGGATGATCCATTCGCCGATGAAGGACATGGACCCGCTTGAATATATGGGTAACCTAATCTTGCTAATCGTCGGCGGAAACGACACGACGCGCAATTCCATGTCTGGCTATGTTTATGGCCTGCATAGCTTCCAGGATGAGCGTGAGAAGCTGGAAAAGAACCCTGCCTTCATCACCAACGCGGTCAGCGAAATCATCCGCTGGCAGACACCGCTGGCGCATATGCGGCGGACCGCGACGCAGGACCATGACCTATTCGGCGCACCGATCAAGGCGGGCGACAAAATTGGCATGTGGTATCTGTCGGCCAATCGCGACGAAAGCGTGTTTGAAAATCCAGATAAGCTGATCGTTGACCGCGAAAACGCGCGTCGGCATCTGGCGTTTGGCTATGGCATCCACCGCTGCGTGGGTGCGCGACTGGCCGAACTGCAAATCCGTATCCTGCTTGAAGAAATGGCAGTGCGCCGCCTGCGGCCGAACGTCGTTGCAGAACCAGAGCGCGTTGCCGGTTGCTTTGTCCATGGCTATCGCAAAATGGATGTGGAGCTGTCCCGTTATTGATATGAAACTTTTGTGGCCCTCGCAGCCTGTATGCTGCCAGGGCTTTCAAAAGAACATGTCATGCAATTGAGCAAGCGCCAATTCCTGTCCTTCTTTAGTGCAGGCGCAGCCGTGTTGGTCTTAGGCTGTGGCCGGGATGCGACGGCCAGGACACGCTTTCCCGTCACCTATAGCGATGCCGAATGGAAAAAGCGGCTTTCGCCATCGGCCTATCGCATATTGCGCCAAGAGGACACTGAGCGGCCCTATAGCAGCGCGCTGAACAGCGAAAAGCGTAAAGGTGCGTATGTTTGTGCTGGCTGTAACAAGCGGCTGTTTTCTTCAGCCACAAAATTTGAAAGCGGTACTGGTTGGCCGAGCTTTTACACACCTCTGTCAGGCGGGATTGGAACGAAAACCGACTATAAAATTGGTTTACCGCGAACAGAAGTACACTGCGCGCAATGTGGCGGGCATCTTGGCCATGTATTTAATGATGGGCCTAAGCCCACCGGCAAACGCTATTGCATGAACGGCGGTGCCATGAAGTTCGTTCCCGGATGATACTGTCGAACGGGATCGCGAGGCGCGTTACTTCGGCCCCTCAATGCCCGAAAAGTCAAGCTCAGCGGGCTTTTTTGCGGTATCTGCTTTGCCATGATTTTCGATGATCGCGGCAATTTCCGATGCTCGGCCGTCTTGCTTGGCATATTCGCGGGCTGAATATCCGGCGCGGCTGTCGGTTTTATCGGGATTAGCCCCTGCCTTTAACAAGGCGCGCACAGCTTCGGTATTGCGGAGTTGGACAGCCAAAATGAGCGCCGTTTCACCTGCTCGATTGCTTTGGTCGACCTGCGCTTTTCTGCGGGTAAGCAGATCTATACCCTCCACATAGCCCAGTTGGGTGGCGAGCATTAAAGGGGTTGTACCTTTTTTGTCGGCCACGTTCGGATTGGCACCTTTTTGCAGCAAATAGCCAAGCCACGTCGAATCGCGGCGCTCAATCACAATATGTAAAGCGGTTTCGCCAGAGGTAATATCGCGCGTATTGATGATGACCGAGCCGGGTTCTGACAAAAACTTTTCGGCATCTTCACCCTTGCGGTCTTTCACCGCTTTCAGGAAATTATAACTGTCCGAAAACTGCGCCATGGCAGCAGGCGCGACGACACCGCTGGTTACCAGCAAGAGGAGACCAGCCGCTGCAACGCAAAAAAATGTCTTTTTCAACAGAATGTGCCCCATTTTCATATCCAATGCCCTTGATAACTGCGCTTTAGCAGACCATCTCTTGCCTCGCTATGAACAAAACATCACTTTTTGCCCTATCCGCGCTTCTGCTCCTTTCCGCATGCGACTCTGGCCCCGCGCAAGTGCCGCTTAGCGAAGCGCCGCTGGCGGGAGCGACAATCGGCGGTGATTTTCTGCTGACGGATCAAGATGGTAAAAAGCGCAGCTTTAAGGAATTCGACGGCAAATATCGCATCGTCTACTTTGGCTACACTTATTGCCCTGACATCTGCACGCCAGATATGCAGAACCTCATGGCTGGTCTGAAATCTTTTGAGACCAAAAACCCTGATTTGGCGGCCAAGGTCCAACCGATTTTCATTACCGTTGATCCCGCGCGCGATACGAGCGCGGTGCTTAAAGAATTTGTCAGCGCCTTTCATCCGCGCGCCATCGGCCTGACTGGCACCGATTCAGAAATCGCCGAAGCCGCCAAGACATTCGCGATTTATTCCAGCCGGGTCGACGGCAGCTCACCGGAAAATTATCTTATTAGCCACAGCCAGACGCCCTATTTGATGGGGCCAAAGGGTGAGCCATTGGCGATCATGCCAGCCGATGTGCCCAACACCGACGCCAATGAAGGTGCGCCTGATTTGGTAGAGGCTGAACTGGCCAAATGGGTCCGTTGATGTGACCAAGGTTCCCTTTTGGGAGGCGCCGCTCGACAGCCTGGATCGGGCGCAGTGGGAAGCATTGTGCGACGGATGCGGCAAATGTTGCCTCAACAAGGTCGAGGACGAAGATACAGGCCGCATCTATCCGACCAATGTCGCCTGCAAATTGCTTGACCTACAAACCTGTCAATGTTCCGATTATCGCGGGCGCAGGGCCATCGTCCCGGAATGCCTCCGGCTCACCCCGAACAAAATCGAAGATTATGTCTGGTTGCCGTCCACATGCGCATATGTGCTCCGTGCGGCAGATAAGCCACTGCCTGAATGGCATTATTTGGTCAGCGGAGACCGCCAGACGATACATGATGCTGGCATGTCCGTGAAAAATAGGGCTATATCGGAATTGCATGCTGGACCGCTTGAAAACCATATTGTCGAACAGCCACTCTGATCCCAGTGTGGTGATCGAAGGCGAACGCCTACCCGTGCGCATCCACCGGAACAGTCGCGCAACGCGCATTTCCATGCGCGCCGATGCCATCAAACGCGAAATCCGCATCACGATGCCGCATTATACCCCCACCAATATCGCACTCGATTTTGTCGACAAGAAACGGGAGTGGATAGCGACGCGGTTGAATAATGTGGCGACGGCCGCACCCGTCGCCCCAGGCAGTGAAATTGCTGTCGAAGGCGAGAGCCATGTCATCGAATGGCGCGAGGAATGGCCACGCAGCATCCGTTGTGGTGAAGGCAGATTGTGTCTTGGCGGCCCGGCATCGTCTGTCGAAGCGCGCATCCTGCGCTGGTTGAAAGCAGAAGCGCGCGCCATTTTTACCCAAGAAATCGCCTTTTATTGCGCCAAGGCAGATGCTCCGGTTCCGCGTCTATCGCTAGGCGATCCAAGGAGCCGTTGGGGCAGCTGCTCAAGCCATGGCACCATCTCCCTGAGCTGGCGGTTGATCATGGCCCCCGTCTATGTGCGCCGCTCGGTCATCGCGCATGAGGTCGCGCACATCCGCCATATGAACCATAGCGCCGATTTTTATGCGTGGCTGGACACGCTGTATGAAGGCAACCGCAAGGCGGCTGACCAATGGCTCAAAATGCATGGGACCGGGTTACAGCGCGTCGGCAGATAAGGGAAAAGCTAATGCTGGAAATGCGTGAATCATGTGAGCGATGCAAAACACCGCTGCCGATGGACAGCATAGACGCGATGATCTGCAGCTATGAATGCACCTTTTGCGAAGCCTGTGTGTCGGGTCCGCTAAACGGTCATTGCCCCAATTGCCGGGGCAATCTCCAGCCAAGGCCGAAACGCATTCAAAAATAAGCGGGCTTCGGGTGTAGACCTAGCCTTTTGCACCACTTCCCAACGCGCCATATTTTTTCTCAAAACCTGCTATGTTGCCCGCCGCAAGCAATTTGGCTTGATCGATCCAGTTATCCCGGGTGATCCGGCCAGCAAAGGCACCCAGCTTCGCATCAATGTCCGACACGTCGGCAGCAGTCCAGCTGGCGACCTGCGCAAAGCTGGTTACGCCAAGCCCCTTGAGAAGAGTGTTGACCTTGGGACCCAAGCCTTTGATCAGTTCAAGATTGTCGGGGATTGATGGAGTAGGCGCTGGCTTTGCCGCCTTTGCTTTTGGCGCAGCTTGCGCTTTTGCTTTTTCAGCTTTGGCCTTCGGCGCTTTTGCCGCTTCTACCTTTTCAGCTTTAGCCTTGGGCGCCTTTTCCACTTTTTCCGTTTTTGCTTTTTCTACATTAACCTTGGGCGCTTTTTTCGTCTTCGCCTTTACAGCAACAGGCTTGGCGGCCGCTTTTGGCGCAGCGGATTTGGGCGAAGTTGCTTTTTTCGGTGTAGCAGTCTTCGCCGGAGCCTTGGCTTTGGCCTTAGCCGTTTTCGACGCGGGTGCCGGTTTATCCTTCAACTTTGGCGACGCAGGGGGTGGCGCAATGTCTTTAGGCGCACTGTCCATTGTCTTCTTCGCGCCGCCGAGCGGCAGCAACCACCACAACAATATAGCAACGATCAGAACCGCACCGATGATGATTGGTAAATAATTGGACAATGTATTTCTCCCCGAAATCCCAAAATATATGTCGTTCAATTACGCGAAAATGTGGCTGCGTGAAACTATTAATCCGCCTTATAATCGTTGCAGGTTACTAGGTGCCGGTCGTCCCCTCGCGCGCCACTTCGCGCCAGCCAATGTCTCTGCGACAGAAACCGCCCGGAAAATCGATACTGTCCACTGCGGTATAAGCAATGGCTTGCGCTTGCGTGACCGTGTCGCCGCTCGCGGTAACGTTGAGCACGCGACCACCGCTGGCGATCAATTGGCCGCCAACTTCAGACGTGCCCGCATGGAATATCTTCGCGTCCGGCACATCGGCAAGGTCGATGATACCGCCTTTTTCCGGCAAGGCTGGATAGCCATTTGCCGCCATGACAATTGTTAAGGCCGCTTGGTGCGAAAATGTCGGAGGTTCAGCTTGCGCGAGCTTGCCTGTCGCAACCGCCAACATCAATATGGCCAGATCGCCCTGAAAACGGGTCATCAATACTTGGCATTCGGGGTCACCAAAACGGGCGTTATATTCAATCAGCTTTGGCCCCTCGTCGGTGAGCATCAGCCCTGCAAACAAGACGCCCGAATAAGGCATGTCATTGGCCGCCATATAGGCGACGGTCGGCCGAATGATGCGCTCCATAACTTGTGTCTGCAATTCATCGGTCAGCACAAAGGCAGGCGAATAAGCGCCCATTCCTCCAGTATTGGGGCCTATATCGCCATCGCCCACGCGCTTATGATCCTGCGCGGAACCAAAGGCGACAACATCACGGCCATCGGTCAATGCAAAGAAGCTCGCTTCTTCGCCGGTCATAAATTCTTCGATTACGACAGATGCGCCCGCATCGCCAAAACCACCGCCGAACATATCATCAATCGCGGCCTCTGCTTCGACCCGTGTTTCGGCAATGATGACGCCTTTACCTGCCGCCAGGCCATCTGCCTTAATCACATAAGGCGCGTTGAACGCGTCGAGGCCAGCCATAGCGGAAGCCTTGCTATCGTGACGCGCATAGCCAGCAGTCGGAATGCCGGCCGCCGCGCACATATCTTTGGTAAAGCCTTTCGACCCTTCCAACTGCGCGGCCTTTTGATTGGGGCCAAAGACCGGAATGCCGGCATCGCGCAAGCTGTCACCTAAGCCGCTGACCAATGGGGCCTCGGGTCCGACCACGACCAGGCCGATATTATGGCCCGCGCAAAAGGCGATGACCGCCGCGTGATCGACAATGTTCAGATCGACCAGTTCCGCGTCTTGCGCGATACCGGGATTGCCCGGCGCTGCAAAGAGTGTATCGCAATTTGGCGATTGCGCGAGCTTCCACGCCAGCGCATGTTCGCGACCGCCTGAACCGATGAGCAAGATATTCATGTCCGCAAATGACCCCTTTGAAACTGCCGACCCGCAAGTCGCTCGCCTGTTAGCCGAGGAGCGGCCCGGCGACAATGCCCAGGCGATGAGCGTATCGGAACTGTCGCTTGCCCTAAAACGCACCGTCGAGGACCGTTTCGGCCACGTCCGCGTGCGCGGAGAGATTTCAGGGTATAAGCGCGCGGCGTCTGGGCACATCTATTTCAGCCTGAAAGATGATAGCGCGCGGCTTGATGCGGTGATGTGGAAAGGCGGCGCAGCCCGCCTACCCTTCGTACCCGAGGATGGTCTTGAAGTCGTTGCGACGGGCAAGCTCACGACCTATGCGGGGCGTTCCAATTATCAAATCGTCGTCGATAGCCTTGAGGTCGCAGGCGAAGGTGCGATGATGCTATTGTTTGAAAAGCTGAAAGCGCGCCTGGCTGCAGAAGGTCTGTTTGCGCCGGATCGCAAAAAGAAGCTACCGGCACTGCCCCGCGTTATCGGTGTGGTTACATCGCCGACGGGCGCAGTAATCCGCGATATTTTGCACCGCTTGGCCGACCGTTTCCCCACCCATGTCATCGTCTGGCCTGTATTGGTGCAAGGCGAAGGATCGGCGGCTCAAATTGCACGGGCAGTAAACGGATTTTCCGCGATGCCGCAGAATGGCCCGGCCACGCGCCCGGACCTTGTGATTGTCGCGCGCGGCGGCGGGTCGATTGAGGATCTATGGGCCTTTAATGATGAAGCTGTGGTCCGCGCGGTCGCCGATTGCACGATACCGATTATCTCCGCAGTCGGGCATGAAACCGATACCACCTTGTGCGACTTTGCCGCGGATCTGCGTGCGCCAACGCCGACCGCTGCCGCCGAAATCGCGGTTCCGGTGCGCAGCGACCTGTTGCAACGCGTCGGGCAATTGGGCCTGCGCATGGCAAACATCGTACGCAAGCGTGTGGACCTGGCGGCGGAACGGCTTGAGGCGCAGCGCCGCCTTATGCCGCGTCTGTCCGACCTTGCCGCGCCGCATCAGCAGCGCACCGACGATCTGGCCGAGCGCCTGCGCCAGGCGCTGCGCACAGGCGTGGGTAAGGCGGAAGTTGCCTATTCCGGGCCAGCGATGATGCTGCACCCGCGGCTATTAACCCGCCGTGTCGAACAAGGGCAGCAAAGGCTTGATGCGCTTACCCGGCTTGCTGGCAGCCTACATCCCGAGGCTCCCTTAAAGCGGGGCTTTGCCCGTGTGACAGATGCGGACGGCAAAACGATTATGTCGCGGGCTGCCGCAGTGAAGGCGGGCGATGTGACCTTGCGCTTCGTCGATGGCGAAGTTGGCAGTGTCGTTAATGGCTCTGCGCCGCCACGACCCTCGACACCAAAACCAATGCCGCCGACTGTTAATCAAGGCAATCTGTTCGATGGCTGACGCGACGCATTGCCCATTGTGCGTCGATGCGCCATAATGACGCCATGCTGATGTCTTCGAAAAACAAAGTCGCCCGCCTGCATTATCTGGCCAATAACTTCCGTGTTCTCACCGCAGGCGACCATGTCGTGTGCGCGGTGACCGGACAGGCCATTGCATTAGAAGAGCTGCGTTACTGGAGCGTGATCAAGCAAGAGCCTTATGTGAACGCAGAGGCATCCACCCGCGCGGCATTGGCCAAAGGCTGAACATTTAATGCGCATCAGCCGGGTTTTGCGCGCGCCCATCACGGCTTTCCTCAGCCTGGCCTGTGTAGTGCCTCCGGCACTCGCCCTGCCGCAGGTCCCGTCCCATATTGATCCAACCGAAATCTGGATGTCGGGTGCCGCTGTTCAGGGCGGCTTGGTCATCGGCCGCGCACCCCAAGGAACACGCAGCCTATTTTTAGACGACGCGCCGATAGAGTTTAGTCCGGACGGATATTTCCTGATCGGTTTTGACCGTGACGCACCTGTGCAAGCAAAGTTAATCTTCATGCGCGCCGATGGGAGCAAGATCGAACGGAATATCGCCGTCGCGCCGGGCAATTGGCGCATCGAAAACGTTGCCGCAAATATCACCGGCGGCGCGAAAAGCTCCGCCGAATTTCAGGCACGGCGCAGCGCAGAGCTGGCGCAGATTGAGGCCGCACGCGCCGTCCGCAGCGATAGCGCAGGCTGGCGGCAAACATTCATCCGCCCCATATCGGGCCGCATATCGGGGCTATTTGGCGCACAGCGTATCTATAACGGCACGCCCGGCAGCTATCATAACGGCATGGACATCGCTGCGCCAACGGGCCGCGATTTCGTTGCACCTGCCGACGGCGTCGTCACCCTTGCCGCCAATGATGTCTTCACCTTGGAAGGACATTTGTTGATGATCGATCACGGCATGGGTTTGAACAGTGCGTTTCTGCACGCGTCCGAATTGCTGGTCAAAGAAGGTGACGTTGTGCGGCAAGGCCAAGTGATTGGCAGAGTTGGTGCTACGGGCAGAGCAAGTGGCCCGCATCTACATTGGGGCATGAAATGGAAGGGTGCCCGGATTGATCCAAAGCTGCTGTTGCCATCCCATTGACGCCAGTTTAATATCGCGCGTGCGAAAATATCAGTTCGGCGTTTCGAGATACGCAATCAGGTCTGCACGCTTTTGCGCATTGGGCAGACCCCCGTAAATCATCTTTGTCTGCGGTATGACGCGCTGAGGCTTTTCCAGAAACTGGAACAATTTTTCTTTGGTCCACACAAAGCCGGCGCCCGCATTTGCCGCAGAGTAAGTATAGCCCGACACCGTTCCGGCTGTGCGTCCGATAATGTTATTCAAGGATGGGCCAATTTTGTTCACGCCAACATCGGTGACATGGCAAGTGCGGCATTGCGCAAACACCAGCTTGCCGTTGGCGGCATTGCCAGTGAAGTTCGCCAATGTGGTGCCATCCACCGTGCTCATGTCGGTTGCAGCAAGGGGGCCGGCAGCTGCGGCTGGGGTCGAAGCTTCTGCCTGGACGGATGTATCGGCTTCACCTTCCGAACCAGCCGAGCATGCGGCAAGCGCTGCCGATAAAGCCAGCAGGCCAGCTATTGCTTTTGTGTTGACCATAAATTCTCCTGTCGCGTCTTTATTGGCCCCACAGCCATAGCTTACATACTCTACTCGGTGGAGGGTTTAGCCCACAA
>CAIPUN010000191.1 GCA_903868245.1 uncultured Sphingomonadales bacterium
CTGCTGATCCAGCGCATTTGCGCGGCTTTCGGGTAGCTCGACGGGCACGCCAGTTACCAACAAGGGCGCGGTGACCATGAAGATGATGAGCAGAACGAGCATGACGTCTACGAAAGGTGTGACGTTGATGTCGGCCATCGGCGCACGTCGGCTGCCACGCCGCCGCCCGCGTCCGCCACCACCGCTGCTCGATGAAGTGTTCATGGCCATGTTTACGCCTCAAGCTCCAACTCACGGCTCAACGTGCCGTGAAAGCCATCGGCAAAGCGCCCCATGCGCGCTTCATATTGGTTCAGACGGTGGGAGAAACGATTATAGGCGATGACCGCTGGAATGGCGGCGAACAGGCCGATGGCGGTGGCAAATAAAGCCTCCGCAATCCCCGGGGCGACAACGGCAAGGCTGGAATTTTGTTCGGCTGCAATCGCGGCAAAGCTGCGCATGATGCCCCAAACGGTTCCAAACAAGCCTATGAACGGGGCAACGGAGCCCGTCGTTGCCAGAAAGTTTAGGCGATTGGCAAGGCGATCGGTTTCTGCAGCGATTGTGGCATCCATCGCCGTGGCCAGCCGCTCCCGCGTTCCGGCACGGTCAATGTGCTTGCCCTTGGTTGATAGGCGCCATTCGGCCATGCCGGCAGCGAAGACCTTTGCAACCGGTAATTCATTTTGGGCATGCGCCTTGGAAAATGCAGCAATATCCGAACTGCCCCAAAATTCACGTTCAAACGCTTCGCTTTTCCGGTTGATGCCAGCCATTTTGATCATGAAGCTAATGACGATCGTCCACACCCAGACGCTCGACAGCGCCAGGCCGACAATGACCGACTTGACCACCAAGTCGGCGTCCATAAACAAATCAACGGGTGAAAAGCCCATATTTTGGGTCGCGATAAGCAAGCTCATGTTTATCCTATTCTGCGGGTCGATGGAGTATCGGCTGGAACGCGGCAACCCAAATCGCGGGTTGTCGGCGGGCCTTGCCGTCGGGTGAAACAAAGGCGGCGGTCACTCGCGCCTCGGTGAGTATCTCGTCGCCGCGCATGACGGTTTGATGAATGTCGCAGCTTGCCGCGCGCACGGCCTCCACTGTGCTGATGATGACTAACGCATCGTCAAAATGTGCAGCACGGCGATATTTGATGTGCATGTCCGTCACGGCATATGCGCCCTGACCTTCGGCATGGACGGCCCGCTGATCAATGCCAACGCACGCCAGCATATCGGAACGCGCCCGTTCCATGAAATGCAGATAGCGCGCATGATAGACTACGCCGGAAAAATCTGTGTCTTCGAAATAGACGCGCACGGCAAAATAGTGCCGCGTGCCGTCAAAATGGCCTTGATAGGGTGTGGGGACCGTCATCGATCAATTGCTTAACCGTTGTCGAGTCCGGCGGGAAGGGTTTTTAGCAACAACGCCCGATATTGGTCGCCTGAGACATTCGGAATGCCTTTATGCGTCAAATAATCCATCCTGTGACCCGGCGGGCGGGTTGAGGCCAAGATGTTTCCAGCCCGGCGCATTGAGGCAGCGGCCACGCGCGGTGCGCGCTATCAAGCCCAATTGTAGCAGATAGGGCTCCACCACATCCTCAATGGTGTCACGCGGCTCGGACAGGCCGGCGGCCAGCGCCTCAACCCCCACGGGTCCGCCGCGGTAAATGTCAGCAATCATATGCAAATAACGCCGATCCATCGCGTCGAGCCCAAGCGCATCAACCTCCAACCGGTTGAGCGCGCTATCGGCGATTTTGGCGGTGACAACGGGTTCGCCGGCCACATTGGCAAAATCGCGCACGCGGCGCAGCAACCGTCCGGCAATGCGCGGGGTGCCGCGTGCCCGCTTGGCGATTTCGTTCGCGCCATCGGGGGCGATACCCAGATCCAAAAGCCGCGCAGCGCGGGTAACGACGAGCTCCAGCTCGGCATGGGTGTAGAAATTGAGCCGCACCGGAATGCCGAAGCGGTCGCGCAATGGCGTGGTCAATAAACCCTGCCGCGTGGTTGCGCCGACCAGCGTAAAGGCAGGCAAATCAATGCGCACTGAGCGCGCCGATGGCCCTTCGCCAATCATGATATCGAGCGCACGGTCCTCCATCGCGGGGTAGAGGATTTCCTCAACCACGGGGCTAAGCCGGTGGATTTCGTCAATGAACAGGACGTCGCCATCTTCCAAATTGGTGAGCAAGGCGGCCAGATCGCCGGATTTGGCGATGACAGGACCGGATGTTGCGCGGAAACCGACGCCCATTTCCTTTGCCACAATCTGCGCCAAAGTGGTCTTGCCAAGCCCCGGCGGGCCAAAGAACAACACATGGTCCAATGGCTGCCCACGGCCCTTTGCCGCCTCAATAAATACGCGCAAATTGTCGCGCGCGGCCGCCTGTCCGATAAACTCGGCCAGCGTTTTTGGCCGCAAGGCGGCGTCGATATCTTCCGGCCGTTTGTCCGGCGTGGTGAGGCGATCATCGTCCGTCACCGCGAAGCCCTTTTCAACGCCAGGCGGACGAGCGCATCCAAGGTCGCATCTGGGCCGAGTTCTTCGACGGCTTGTGCCACGGCATTGCCTGCCTCGCCAGGTTTGAAGCCCAAATTGGCGAGCGCGGACATTGCGTCTTGCGCGTGGTTGCCACTGGCAGCGCCTGTGGGCATTAACTTTGCACCGCCGCCGATGCCGGCAAGCGCGCCGACCTTATCCTTCAATTCATTGACGATGCGGCTGGCCAATTTTGGTCCGACGCCATTGGCGCGCGCGACCATGGCTGCGTCGCCGCTGCCGATGGCGAGCGCCAAATCGGCGGGTTCAATCGCGGACAATATGGCAAGGCCAACCTTGC
>CAIPUN010000192.1 GCA_903868245.1 uncultured Sphingomonadales bacterium
AACGCCTGTAAATGTGGTAATTTCCCCAACCATCGCCTAGACATGGGTGATGGCTTTGCATTTATCAAGCAGCGACTGGCGACAACTTCTGGACTGGGCAGAAAGTGCAGGGGACCATGAATGCTGCGGTTTACTGCGGGGCGCTGGCGATCGGGTCATCGCGGTGGAGCTGGCGCTGAATGTTGCAGCCGATCCTGCAAGGCATTTCGAAATCGATCCCGCCGCATTGTTCTCAGCAGGCAAGGACGTGAGAAGTGGCGGAATTCCTGTGTTGGGATATTTCCACTCGCACCCCAATGGCGTCGCCGCGCCGTCTACAACTGATGTCGCGCAAGCCGCGCCAGACGGGCAGTTTTGGCTGATTATTGCCGCTGGTGCAATCACCGCATGGCAACCTGTGGTGGCGGGCACGCAGGTGACCGGATTTACCCCCGTGACATTAATAGTCGAGGGTTGAAACGCCCGCTAACTCGGTCCATGAGCGGCGGTAACACCCCAGATGCCTTCAGGAATTTTCCGTAATGTCCGAAACCGAAATCGATTTTGCCAGCCTGCTTTGCTCACGTCTTTGTCATGACCTGCTAAGCCCCGTCGGCGCGATGAATAATGGCATTGAGCTATTGGCGGATGAACATGATCCCGACATGCGCCAACGGTGCATGGATTTGCTGACGGAGAGCGCAAAGGCCGCTGCCGACAAGCTTAAGTTTTTCCGCTTGGCCTTTGGTGCGGCGGGCGGATTTGGCGCGGAAGTAGATCCCAACGAGGCAAAATTGGTCATTGAGCCAATGGTAACATCAAGCGGACGGACAGCGCTTGATTGGGCCGTTCCAGCGCAGATGATGCCGAAACGCGCGGTGAAAATATTACTAAATCTCGTTCTGTTGGCCAATGACACGTTGGTGCGTGGCGGTACATTGTTCGTGGGTGCCGAAACGCGCGCCGGCGAGCAGGAAATTGTTATTCAAGCGAGCGGGCCCAAAATCCTCATGGATTCGGCTGTTCGCGAGGCCCTGACTGGTCAGCTTGACCCTGCAGCTGTGGATACGCGCACCGCGGCGGCGTGGATGGCGCATAAGCTCGCCGTTCAAGATGGTGGCATGTTGCAATTGGCTGAACCCGACGACGAACATTTGGTAATCGGCGCGCTTATCCGCAACTAAGGATAGAATTGGCTGCGGATACGGAACGCGGCGCAAACAGTGTGCGGGCCTGATGTTGCACGTCGCTCCCGACTTACCTATGGTCCGTGCATGACTATGATCTGGAACCCATCACCCAATTTCGGCGAGCGTAGCCTGCCCATCAATATGATCGTGCTGCACTATACCGGCATGCAGTCCGGAGCGGCGGCCATTGACTGGCTGGCGAACCCGGCGTCCAAGGTTTCCGCGCATTATGTGGTCGATGAAGATGGGCAGCTGGTGTACATGGTGCGCGAAGAACAGCGTGCCCAACATGCCGGATTGTCGTATTGGCGGGGCGCAACCGATTGCAACAGCGCCAGCATTGGCATTGAGATCGTCAATCCCGGTCACGAATTTGGTTATCGCCCATTTCCTGAGGCGCAAATGGACACCGTGACCCGATTGGTCACAGAATTAGTCCGGACTTATGGGATCGAACCGCGCAATGTTGTGGGACACAGCGATGTCGCTCCAACTCGTAAAGAAGATCCTGGCGAGCTGTTTGACTGGGAACGGTTGGCGAAGCTTGGGCTTGCCATAAAACGGCCAACTGAAAATCTCGTTGACCCCCTTTGGTCTGATGCTGCATTTCTTTTGGCACTGGAACGTTATGGCTATGGCATTGCAGATGGCCGCGCGACGACAGTGGCATTTCAGCGACGGTTTCGTCCCGCAAACATTGACGGTGTGATTGACGGCGAATCTCGCGCTATCTTATACAGCTTGCTCTTGGCGGTTGAAGGCAGTTCTGCTATCTGACAATCGCCAGAGGGTTGGGCGGCCGCCGCTTAGTGGGTAACTGCTAAGGGGAGGAAAGTCCGGGCTCCAGCGAGGAACGGTGCCGGATAACGTCCGGCGAAAGCAATTTTAGGGAAAGTGCCACAGAAAATAGTCCACCGCATTTCGATGCGGCTAGGTCGAAACGGTGCGGTAAGAGCGCACCGCGTTTCTGGTAACAGAAACGGCAGGGCAAACCCCACCGGGAGCAAAACCGAATAGGGGCGGCATATGGCATCCTCCTGCCAGTCGCCCGGGTTGGTTGCATGAGTGCCG
>CAIPUN010000193.1 GCA_903868245.1 uncultured Sphingomonadales bacterium
AGCGGACTTCACCTTCGTCCTTGCCTGCTTTCGCGGCTTGGCTAACATTATCATGGCTAAGCGCAGGTGTAGCAAGGATTACTGCTGCCAGCATAACGCCCCGCGACAGATTTTTGGTAACACACATAATCGAATTCCTATCTACGACTATTATCGCAAACGCATACTTCTCAGCGTAGCCAGATACCCGAAATAAATGACATCCCTGTTAATTTGGGGTGGAGTAGTCTGGAGAGAACGCTCCACGGGTCTTATACATCCAACTCTATTTTGTGGGCGCTAGGGCTGCTAAAATTCCGCTAACCTGATCTGTATTTCGGTCATCAGCGGCATAGCCTGCCTGCATTGGCGATACGGCAATGCAGGTCAGATGGAGAAAGGACTCATCCAGTAATTGATCGGCGGAGGGCTTGGCGGAATTTTGACCAAGCAATAAGCCCGGCAAAGCAGGGATATCCATCTTATACGTCCGCGCCATTTCCTTCATTTCAGGCGATGCGCTAGCAGCCATATTTTCGGAAAAGGTGAGGGTGTAGGCGTTATAGGTTCCTATTTTCGAAGCGCAGAATGTAGTTCCCTTTGCTTCATTAGGGAAATTGATATTCAGCGCTAATCCAACCGGAAGCATCCGACCGCCCTTTGATGCGGTGTCCAAAGCACGCACCAGACCCGCACTTTGTTCCGCGACTATGATCGACTGCGCGTTCTCCAAATCGGGGCCAGCACTGTTCTGTCCCGCACTTAGGGCAATTGCCGGCAGTCCGCGCAACGCTGCGAATTGCGCTGCGCTGATCGTGCCGCTGCTGATAGCAATAGCGCCGACATTTTGCCCTTCATTGGGGCCGGAGAGCACAAGATCAGGTGCCTTCCCCCAGCGCTTCATTGCGACGATGTCCAACCCATATAACACCGCCATAACTGGCGTGGAGTTCACATAATAAAAATCACTGCCAAGACCTTCACGCGTCATCGGACCCGCGCCGGACACACCTGCATTAGCCGCGTTGTTGCGGCACGCCGAATCTAACGGGGTAAGTGGACGCAACCCTAAAGCTGCGCCCATCCCACTTTGGTTCTGACAGGGAACGGATACGATCACATCGTGGCCATCAGCCTTCAACGCTTTATACAGCGCGACCACATTGCTTGTCAGACCGTCATCATTGGTGATAACAATATTGCGTGCTTCAGCAGCAACTGGAGCCGTGAAAGCCAAAAATGCTGCAGTGGCAAAAAGGTAACGCATATCGAGTCCCCTGGGGTTTATAAGTTAGAGCGCAGACCGAAGGTCATTGCTCTTAACCTTACATTTTGATCTTAGCTTCGACACCAAAGGTTCTGGGTTCATTGAAGAAGCCCTGTATGCCAGAGCGCGGAGCCCCGCCTTTGTAGAACAGATGCTCTTGATTGAACAGGTTCCGTGCCCAAACAGCAACGGTGAGTTTCGCATCCGATGCGCCTATATCGATGTCGGCAAACGCAATGCGACCGTTAAAGATAAGAGCCTTTTCACCTTTTGGTTGTGCATATCGCACGGCGCGGGTGACGGGGTCAAATTCAGGGTCACTGTAGTTGCCGTAAAATCCATCATTGAAGTTGCCATCAACATGCGCGCGGATGGTGAAATCTTTTAATGGCAACTCATAATCGATGGACGCACTTGCCGTGTTTTCGGGCGTGTACACCTGATAAATGGGGATCGGCACCGTAATAAAGACATTACCCGGTTGTGGAAATGGGTTGAGCGTAGCTGGGATTTTGACGCTGTTGTAGGCATAGCTCGCTGAAAGGGTTAGTCCAGTAACGGGGGCGAGATTAAATTCAGCTTCAAAGCCTTTCAGCTTACCCGTACCCGGAGCGTTAACAGTGTCCGAGGTAGTGCGCGTAGTGGCAACGCGGACACCGTTGACGATATCTTCATACAGGCCGAAAAAGTCGAGCTGGATGGATTTATAATCGCCTTGATAGGCAGCGACATTAAGCCGCGCGCGGCCATCCAAAAATTCCGCTTTGGCACCAATTTCAAACATTGAAACGGTTTCAGGATTAAATGCCGCATAGCTGAGCGAACGCGAGTTTGCGCCACCGGATTTGTAACCAGTACTCCATTTTCCATAAATAAGGACATCTTCAGCCGCATCGAAGGACAGGTTTACCAACGGGTCAAAACGCGACCACGCGGCGTCCAGCGGGACTGGTCGGGTAACATTGACACCATTGATTGGGATCGTTGGCGTCGTGCCGTTAATGGTGAAAAGCTCGCCTACCTTTTCGTCCCGCGTCCAACGTCCGCCAAGGGTTAGGTGGAAAACATCATTGGCAACTGGCGGCGTGTAGGTTGCCTGACCATAAACACCCATGCTTGTCGTTTCAACGCGGCTGGCACGCTGAACAATTTG
>CAIPUN010000194.1 GCA_903868245.1 uncultured Sphingomonadales bacterium
GCCGCTTTATTACCCGCTGAATGCGACCACAGCGGCAACCTATAACAGCGTGTATGATGCGATCGCAGGCACATTCCCAGCGGTAGGCGCGGTGGGTGACCGTACTGTTGATACCGTTGGCAATTATGGCAAGCCCATTGCCTATCGCTGGCGCAACATCCCTGGCGGCAATCGCGAATATGTTACAAACACCAAAACAATTCGTGGCGCTTTAACGGCCGAAGGTCCGCTTGGTGGAACATGGGATTACCGTGCAGGTGGGTCTTACGCAAAGAGCGAAGCATCGTCGGTGCTCGGCACGGGTTACCATTATGCAGGGATATTCCGTAACGCAACCAACGCAACGGCGTCGGGTGTGGCAGGGGCGGTTAGTGGCGGCATTGATCCTCGTGCGCCTATCGCACCAGGCGCAACGCATCCGGGCATTGTTGGTCTGTTGAACAGTGGTATTCTGAACCCGTTCTCGGTGGAACAATCGGCTGCGGCACTTGCAGGACTTGAAGCGATTTCGGCAGAAGGCACGACATTATATGGCGGTCAATATGAGGTGAAGCAATTTGACGCCTCGGTTTCCGGTTCCTTGTTTGATTTGCCGGCAGGGGCAGTGCAAGTCGCGCTTGGCGCGGATTATCGCCGTGAAACTTACAGCTTCAACGGTTCCGCGGCAGCTGTCACAGGGCAGCCTGAAATTTTTAACGTCGCGTTTGACAATGTGAATGCGCTGACGCCGAAAAACCGTAATGTGAAGGCGGTCTATGCCGAAATGTCGGTGCCGGTGTTAGACATGCTCGAACTGACCGCTGCTGTT
This sequence comes from uncultured Sphingomonadales bacterium, assembly GCA_903868245.1. Lineage (GTDB taxonomy): Bacteria > Pseudomonadota > Alphaproteobacteria > Sphingomonadales > Sphingomonadaceae > Sphingorhabdus_B. The sequence continues at coordinate 809 of CAIPUN010000194.1, forward strand.
CGGCTTGACGATTATACAGGCTTTGGATCAACGATTAATCCAAAATTTACAGCAAGATTTTCGCCGACTGACTGGGTCATGCTTCGGGCGTCCTATAACTCAGGGTTTCGTGTCCCCGCATTTAACCAAATCTTTAACGGTGTCACTGAATCAACTAACCCAGGAAATAACCTGACCGACCCAAGCACATGCCCAGCCGGTGGAGTTGTGAACGTGACGGCGGGTTGCGGTGCGATCAATCCAACGTCATTGAGCGGGGGTAACTTGAATCTGGGGCCTGAAACGTCCGAGCAATATTCGGCCGGTATTGTGTTCACGCCCGCGCCACAATTTAGTGCGTCTGTCGATTTTTGGTCTATCGCCGTTGATAATACCGTCGGTGCTCTGAACATCGCCCAATTATTGGCGAACCAATCCTCCTTTCCAGACCGTGTGATCCGGACAAGCAACGTGATTACCCAGTTGGATTTGCGGGCGGACAATATCGGTTCGCGGCGCACGCAAGGACTTGAGGTCTCGCTGCGTGGCGGTCTCGACGCCTTGGGTGGCGTATTCACGGCCGGACTTGACGGTACATATCTCGTCAAAAAGCGGGAGAAATTCTTGCCGACTGCGCCATATGGTTCGAGCCTGATCGGTGTGTTTACTTATGCGGGCGATCTTGGCCTGAAATGGAAGCACAGCGCGTTTATCAATTATGCTGTCGATGATGTGATGCTCAGCTTTTCGCAGATCTATCGCAACGGCTACAAGAATAATGCGCTTCCGGCATCTGCAAGCCGCCCTGATTATAATGAGCGGGTAAAGGCTTATGTTACATACAACCTGTCAGCCGCTATGGACATGAACGAGAAACTGCGCCTGACCTTAGGCGTGCGTAATGTGTTCGATACCGATCCGCCATTTGCGATTACCTATGACAGCAACACCGGTTCGGGCTCCAGCTGGGAGCCACGCGTGGCTGATCCACGCGGACGGTCCTTCACGCTGTCGGTGGAAGCGAAGTTCTAAGCTAAAGGATTGCCGGGTATGGATATGAATGCAACTCGGCGTCAGATTATGGCGGGGCTGGCAGCTATGCTGTCGGCCCCGCCGATTTTCGCAGCAAGCGGCCCTGAAGGTAAGGCCGCGCGGAAGCCTTCGCGGCTGCGTGTCGGCGATACCGTTGGTTTGATTGAGCCAGCGTCCGCCAGCGACGATCCCTTTCAAATCCAATTGGTCGAAGAAGCGTTTGTCGCCATGGGCCTAAAACCCAAGCGCGCTGCGCATTTGTTAAACCGCTATGGATATCTGGCTGGCCAAGACAAAGATCGCGCATCGGATATCAACGCCATGTTCGCGGATAAGGATGTGAAGGCTATTTTTGCCGTGCGTGGCGGGTGGGGCAGCGCGCGGCTATTGCCGTATCTTGACTGGAACATCATTCGCGCCAACCCCAAATTATTGACGGGTTTCAGCGACATCACCGCCTTGCATATGGCGATTGCGGCCAAAGGCGGCTTTGTAACTTTGCATGGCCCAAACGCAGGCAGCGCATGGGGCAAGGCGTCTTGGGACGTTTATCGCGAGATTGCGTTTGATGCAGGAACGCCCTTGTTTACAAACCCCGTTGGCGACGAAGACCGCATGGCGCAACGCCGCTGGCGCACACGGGTATTGGGTGCGGGCAATGGCAAGGCACAGGGCAAATTACTAGGCGGAAACCTGACAGTGCTGACTGCGCTGGTCGGTACGCCCTATCTGCCTAGTTTCGACGGCGCGATCCTGTTCCTCGAAGATGTCGATGAGGCGGAATATCGCATCGACCGCATGCTCACGCAATTGGGGCAGGCAGGTGTGCTGAAAAACCTGAAGGGCGTTGTGTTTGGGCAATGCACAGATTGCGTGAACAAGGGCACCAGCTATGGCGCATTCACGCTGAACGACGTGCTGACGCAACATTTGGGTGGCTTGGGCATCCCTGCATATCAGGGTGCGTTTTTTGGGCATATTACGGATCAGTTTACGCTGCCCGTTGGCGGCATGGCGGAAATCGATGCAGACGCTGGAACGCTGCGCTTGCTGGAGCCTGTGGTCGTTTAATTTACGAACTGCGTCATCACCAACGCCAAGACATTATTGGCCATGTGCAGCATGATGTTCGTGCGCAGCGACCCCGTGCGGTGGTAGAGATAGCCAAAAGCAATGCTGAGCGACATGAGGCCGGGGATCGCATAAGGTTGCAAATGCACCAATGCGAACAGCAATGACGACAAAAGAATTGCGCCCCAAATGGGCACATATTTCGCCAGGGCATTCTGTAATAAGCCACGAAACAGAAGCTCTTCCACCACTGGCGCGGCAATCGCGATGGCGAAAAACATCGCCGCCATGTTGCGCGGAGTCCGGGCTATAGCAGCCAGGATTTTCGCCATGTCAGCTTGCATGTCTACGCCCGGTATGACGTAAGTTGCATAGATAAAGTTGAAGGCCATCGCGGCGGCCACCAATAATATGGCAAGCCCTGTCGCCTTCTGCAGCGGGATCCTGCCGAAATCATGAAGGCCCAATGCCCCCGCCCGCCCGTCTTTGCGCAGATATAGTCCCATCAGCGACAATTGAATGACGGCAGATACAAGCAGTCCCCAGATAATCGAAATAGGCTCTGGCGTGGTTGATGTGCCTTGCGTCGCGGCGATAATGACGGCCGTGCACACCCCTTGCAGGGCGAAGTATAAAAGGATGAAAGCAAGCGTGGGCAGCAGGCCGGGATAATATGATCGCGCAGAAAACGCTGTTGGGGCGGGGTCGTCGCGTTGCATGTCTTCCCAATCTATCCTGCGTAAAAGTAAAGGCCGGGCGTTCTCGGCCCGACCTTTCCCTGTTTACACATCAAAGATTAATAGGCCACCCGTGTTGCAGTGAGGCCATAGGCCGGAAGCAATGCCTGCACGCTTGTCGGGCCAGCCAGATGCCCTGCGCCCACCGCCATGAACGTCACGCCCGGCTTTTTCATTTGGGCGGAAATCCATTTCGCCCAATTGGCATTCCGCTTGCTCAGCAGGGCATCATATAATGTCCGGCTGGTCATCCCTTCATTCATAAGCTGGGCAAGGCTTTCGGTTTCTGCCGATCCCCACATGTTGACCATTTTATCCATCATGCTGTTGGTATCATCAATCGTTTTTGCCGTTTCGACCAAAAAGGCGATTTGATCGGCCTCTGGCAGAGTATCAAAAATGCCAAGCTGAAACTCCATGGTTTCAAGCCCATCGATGGGCTTGCTGCTGACCTTCGCTGCCGCGGTCAGTTGCTTTTCAACACCGCTATTGGGATCAAAGCCTGATTTCTGCATTGCCAGCAGGGACATGGTAATACCTGCCGCCCATGGCTCGAATGGATCGAAGGCGGCCGCTGGAATGCCAAGCTTGCCCATCGCCGCGTCATATACCGCACGGTCCGCGTCATTCATTTTGGAGCGCAATGCCTTGCCCTGTTGGTCCATCGCCAGCTTGCCAAACAAAGCTTGTGCCTCTGCTGCGGGCGGCTCGACCAGTTCCAGAACCAATTGGTCCGAACTGTCGAAAGCTGTCTTTACACCATCATCAAACCAACCAATGCCTGGCTTTAAGATATGGACACTGCCGAACAGGTAAATTGTGGTGTCGGCGTCTTTGATCACCCACAAGGCAGGATCGACATCTTTGACGGCAGGCGCCGCTGTCACCGGTGCCTCAGTCGGCGCACTTTGTGCCGCGACGGGGGCTGCCCATGCCAAGGCGCATGTCGCGGTTGCGACCAATAAGGACTTTAAAGTAATACGCATCGCTATTTTCCTTTTACGCAAGAGAGGGAAGTGTTTGGCGATATTGGACCAGTCGTTACAGGTATTTTTTCCAGAACCAGATAATCAGGGCCACAAATATTGTTATAAAATACAGTGCTATGCCGTCTATCTCGGGCAACATGCCCCCGCGCCACAGAAGCCACCAAACCGGCGCGATGAACCAAAAGGCGTACATCGCGATGAGCGCGCCAAATCGGTAGGCAGCCTCTTCTTGTTCATCGACAAGATTTTTATGCCAGTAGAAAGTGATGGCAGGGACAATGACGCCGAGGGCGATCGAAAGGATGATCGCGAGCATGGGTGACATGGCATCATTGGAAATCAGACCGGCTTCTGTTTCGTCAAAACTACCGGTCATTGCGAGGATAAGGCCGGTTACGCCGCCAAATAAAAAGCTGCCTATTAAGAAACGATTGTAGACCTTTTCACGTTGCGGCACTTTTTGGTCGCTCCGCTTCATTTGGCGAAACAATCTCCAGATGGCGAATGCAAGCACGAGGGTGACGCTTATGAACGCCGCTAAGATAGCATAATCAGTCGTATTTAGCGCGCTACCGCCTTCCTCCATATGTGCAGACAGGAAGCCCGTAATGGCGCCTAAGAGCATGATTATGCCAAAGCCGCACAATATCATCCCCAAAATTCGAAGGGCATTACGGCCAGTATCTTCATCCGCATTAAACATCGCCCACTCCTTCAAATTCGTCATCAAAAATCTGTTCAATGGGTAAGTCAAACAGCCGTGAAATCTTGAACGCCAGCGGCAGCGAGGGGTCATATTTGCCCGTTTCAATCGCATTCACCGCTTGGCGCGAGACATCGAGATGCTCGCCCAAATCGGCCTGACTCCAGTTGCGCATCGCCCGCAGCACTTTGAGCTGATTTTTCATGTCAGGTGTCGGTGTCTTTGTGTCATGTAGACCTTACTAATTCGATTCGTGAATAATGTCAACTACACCTTACATAATGCTATGCACCACTGACAAAAACTGATGCGTTTATTCATAACCTTGATTTAGCCGCCTATCTCCGCCAATGGCTGGCCATGTCCGACGTTGCTCCACTTAGTTTTCAGGATCTGATCCTTACGCTCCACGATTATTGGGGTAAGCAAGGCTGCGCCATTTTACAGCCTTATGACATGGAAATGGGTGCGGGTACCTTCCACACCGCCACGACCTTGCGCGCGCTTGGGCCCGACCCATGGAACGCGGCCTTTGTGCAGCCATCGCGCCGACCAACCGATGGCCGCTATGGCGAAAACCCCAATCGGCTGGGTGCATATTATCAATATCAAGTCATCCTAAAACCAAGCCCGCCCAATTTGCAGGAGCTGTATCTCGGCTCGTTAAAGGCCATTGGCATTGATCCTTTGCTCCACGACATCCGCTTTGTCGAAGATGATTGGGAAAGCCCGACGCTGGGTGCATGGGGCCTTGGCTGGGAAGTCTGGTGTGACGGCATGGAGGTGACGCAGTTCACCTATTTTCAGCAGATGGGCGGTTTTGACTGCAAACCCGTTTCGGGCGAGTTGACGTATGGTCTGGAACGTCTGGCGATGTATATTCAGAACAAGGACAGCATTTTCGACCTCGCGTACAACAATGCCACCGCTGATCGCCCTGCAATTACCTATGGCGACGTCTTCCGCGAAAACGAACGGCAGATGAGCACCTATCATTTCGAAGTTGCCGACACTGACATGTTGTTTGATGCCTTCAAAAAAGCGACGGCGGAATGCGAAAGTTGTCTGCAACATGCCTTGCCTATTCCCGCTTACGAGCAAGCGATTAAGGCGAGCCATATCTTCAACATATTACAGGCGCGCGGCGTTATTTCTGTGCAGGAACGCGCCAGTTACATGGGCCGCGTCCGTGACCTTGCCAAAGGCAGTTGCCAGGCATGGATGGAAAAGAACGGATGGGCAGTGTGATGGCCCGCATGTCAAATCCTCCCCGGAGCCGTCACCCTGAACTTGGTTCAGGGTCCATTTCTCGTCTCTACCCTTCGGCCTGTGTGGCACGATGGATGCTGAAACGAGTTCAGCACGACGGGGACGCTGCATGACCGACTTCCTGCTTGAATTGCGTTCCGAAGAAATCCCTGCGCGGATGCAGGTGAAGGCCAAGGAAGACTTGGCGCGTTTGTTCAACGATGCGCTGGCCAAGGCCGGGCTTGCGGCTGCGTCGGTTGAAACCTTTGCCACACCGCGCCGTTTGGCGTTGATTGCGACGGGGCTGCCGCTGGCGACAGACGCTGTGTCCGAAGAAACCAAAGGACCAAAAGTCGGCGCGCCGCCGCAGGCGATGGAGGGTTTCCTTCGCAAAGCCGGCCTTACGCAAGATCAGCTGATCGAACGCGATGGCGTGTATTTCGCAGTCGTGGAAAAGGCAGGGCGTCAGACTGCTGATGTTCTGGCAGAGGCTATCCCCGCGATCATCCGCGCCTTCCCATGGCCGAAATCACAACGCTGGGGCGCAGCATCGGTTTCGACCGAAAGTCTGCGCTGGGTGCGCCCATTGCAGGGCATTGTCGCGTTGCTCGGCGATGCGGTGGTGCATTGCGAAATTGACGGCATTGTGAGCGGCGCGGAGACGATGGGTCATCGGTTCCACCACAGCGGCCCTGTCACTATTGGCAATGCAGGGGATTATATCGAGAAGCTGCGCGCTGCGCATGTCCTCGTCCATTTCTCCGAACGCTGCGCGATCATTCGCGACGGTGCAAAGGCGGCTGCTGCGGCCGCAGGGCTGACATTGGTTGAGGATGAAGGACTGGTCGTCGAAAATGCCGGGCTGACCGAATGGCCGGTGCCGATGCTTGGCCGCTTCGACCCTGCGTTTCTGGACGTGCCGCAAGAGGTCATTCAATTGACCGCGCGCGTGAACCAGAAATATTTTGTCTGCCATGACAGCAATGGCAAGCTTGCCAACGCTTTTGTCTGCACCGCGAATATTGATGCGCATGACGGTGGGGCGGCGATTGTTGCGGGCAATGAAAAGGTACTGGCCGCGCGATTGTCTGATGCGAAATTCTTCTGGGAACAGGATTTGAAGGTCGCGCTGGATGACCAAGCGACGAAGCTGGCGCAGATTACGTTTCATGAAAAATTGGGCAGCGTTGCCGACAAGGTGGAACGTGTGGCGAAACTGGCCCGCTGGTTGGTGGAAGAGGGCATCGTCAAGGGCGCGACTGCAGACGCCGCCGAACGCGCGGCGCGTCTGTGCAAGGCGGATCTCGTCACCGGCATGGTCGGCGAATTTCCGGAATTGCAGGGCCTCATGGGCGGCTATTACGCCCGCGCGCAGGGCGAAAGCGACGCCGTCGCCGATGCCGTTCGCGACCATTATAAACCCGTTGGGCAGGGCGATGATGTGCCCACTGCGCCGGTCACGGTTGCGGTCAGCCTAGCGGATAAGTTGGATACTCTGGCGCGCTTCTTCGCGGCCGGAATGCCGCCCACGGGTTCGAAGGATCCGTTTGCGTTACGTCGCGCTGCGATTGGCCTGCTTTCGCTCATAATGGATAATGGCTTGCGAAGCTCATTCAGAAAACTGCTGATCGAGACTGGCGCTGCGACGAGTTATTTTGATCTTGAAGCCTTCCTAATCGACCGCCTCAAAGTCCAGCAACGCGAAGCGGGTGTGCGGCACGATTTGATTGATGCGGTGTTTAGCCTTGGTGGTGAGGATGATCTTGTCCGGCTGCTGGCGCGGGTGAAGGCGTTGCAGGCGTATATCACGACCGCTGAGGGTGCAAACCTGTTGGCGGCGTATAAACGTGCGGCGAATATATTGAAGCAGGCCGAAGGCGTTGATGCGGCTGCACCTGCGCCGGCCGAGTTGGTGACGGAAGAGCTTGCCCTCCGCACCGCGCTCGACGCGGCGGAGCCCAAGGCCGCAGCTGCCTTGTCCGTCGAAGATTTCGAAGGCGCAATGGCGGCTTTGGCGACTTTACGCGCGCCTATTGATGCCTTTTTTGAAGGCGTGATGGTCAATGATCCGGATCCGGCCAAGCGCGCTTTTCGGTTGGGATTACTCGCGCGGTTCCGCGATGCAGTTACCCAAGTGGCCGATTTTTCGAAAATAGAAGGCTGACAGCTTCTCCCCGGGAATGCTGACAGATAAAGAGGACTTAGCATGACCCAGTACGTATATCGGTTCGGTGGTGGTGTTTCGGATGGTGATGAAACCGTTCGCGGCAATAAAAACATCTTGGGCGGCAAGGGCGCGAATTTGGATGGTATGGCGTCGATTGGCCTGCCTGTCCCGCCGGGCTTCACGATCACGACCGAAATGTGCACGGCTTATTATGCCAATGGCCAAAGCTTCCCCGACAGCGTTCGGGCCGAAGTCGCCAATGGCCTTGCGCATATTGAGCAGGTAACGGGCAAATCCTTTGGCGATCCGGCCAATCCGTTGCTGGTGTCCGTTCGCTCTGGTGCGCGCGTTTCAATGCCGGGGATGATGGATACGGTGTTGAACTTGGGGCTGAATGACCAAACGGTCGAAGGCCTTGCCGCTTCGTCGGGCGATGCGCGCTTCGCGTGGGACAGCTATCGCCGTTTCATTCAAATGTATGCCGATGTGGTGTTGGAACTGGATCATGGCGCGTTTGAAGAGGCGTTGGAAATCGCCAAGGAAGATCGCGGTTTCTATCTCGATACCGAATTGTCCGCTGATGATTTGAAGGCTTTGGTTGTCGAGTATAAGCGCCTCGTGGCCGCCGAATGGGGTAAGCCATTTCCGCAAGATGTGCATGACCAATTATGGGGTGCGGTCGGCGCGGTGTTCGGATCATGGGAATCGGACCGGGCAAAGGTCTATCGCCGCCTGAACAATATCCCCGGCGACTGGGGCACGGCCGTCAATGTGCAGGCGATGGTTTTCGGCAATATGGGCGAAACGTCGGCGACGGGCGTTGCCTTCACCCGTGACCCGGCAACGGGCGAGAACGCCTTTTACGGCGAATATCTGATCAACGCACAAGGGGAAGATGTTGTCGCGGGGATACGCACGCCGCAATATCTGACCAAGACTGCCCGCGAACGGGCAGGTGCAAAGCCGCTGTCGATGGAAGAAGCGATGCCGACGGTATATGCCGAACTGGCGCGCGTTTTTGAAATCTTGGAAACGCATTACCGCGATATGCAGGATATTGAATTCACCGTTGAGCGGGAAAAATTGTGGATGCTGCAAACCCGTTCGGGCAAGCGCACCGCCAAGGCCGCCTTGAAAATCGCCGTCGATATGGCGCAAGCTGGCATGATCACGACAGATGAAGCCGTTTTGCGCATTGATCCGATGGCGCTGGACCAGTTGCTGCACCCGACGCTCGATCCGCAAGCGCCGCGCGATGTGCTGACCTCTGGCCTGCCGGCGTCGCCGGGCGCGGCATCGGGCGAGATCGTCTTTGACGCCGACACTGCCGAACGCTTTAACGAATTAGGCAAGGCGGTCATATTGGTCCGTATCGAAACCAGCCCTGAGGATATTCACGGCATGCACGCCGCCAAGGGCATATTGACCGCGCGCGGCGGAATGACCAGCCATGCTGCCGTCGTCGCACGCGGCATGGGCCGTCCTTGCGTATCGGGCGCAGGCAGCTTGCAAATCGATTCTGCTGCCAAAGTTTTGCGCATCGCCGGGCGTACGATGAAAGAAGGCGATATCATCACGCTTGATGGTTCAACCGGCGAGGTAATGGCGGGCGAAGTGCCGACAATCCAGCCCGAATTGGTCGGCGATTTCGGGACGTTGATGGTGTGGGCAGATGCAGGTCGCCGGATGAATGTCCGCGCCAATGCCGAAACCCCGTCCGACGCGCAAACCGCACGTGATTTCGGTGCAGAGGGCATTGGCCTGTGCCGGACCGAGCATATGTTCTTTGACGCCGCGCGCATTACCGCCGTGCGTCAGATGATCCTTGCGGATGATGAAAAGGGCCGCCGTGTCGCGCTCGACAAATTGCTGCCCGAACAGCGTAAGGATTTTGCCGCGATTTTTGAAGTGATGGCTGGCCTTCCCGTCACCATCCGCTTGTTGGACCCGCCCTTGCATGAATTCCTGCCGCATCAGGAAAGCGAATTTGCCGAAGTTGCGGCAGCCGCGGGTGTTGGTGTGGAAGTGTTGAAGCAACGCGCATCCGAATTACATGAATTCAATCCGATGCTTGGCCATCGCGGATGTCGTTTGGGTGTGACCTATCCCGAAATCTACGAGATGCAGGCACGCGCGATATTTGAAGCGGCGTGCAGCCTTGCCGTTGCACCTGTGCCTGAAATCATGATCCCTCTCGTCGGCACGCGCCGCGAACTGGAATTGATGAAGGATGTCGTCGATAAGGCCGCAGAAGCGGTCTTCGCCGAGCAGGGCAAGCGTATTGAATATCTCGTCGGCACCATGATCGAGCTACCACGCGCGGCCTTGATGGCCGATGAAATTGCCGAAGTCGGCAGTTTCTTCAGCTTTGGCACCAATGACCTCACGCAAACCACCTTGGGCGTCAGCCGCGATGATGCCTCGCGCTTCCTGACACATTATGTCGACAAGGGCATTTATGCCCGCGATCCCTTCGTCAGCCTTGATGTCGAAGGCGTCGGCCAATTGATCGAAATTGCCGCCAACAAAGGCCGCGCGACGCGTCCGGAAATCAAGCTTGGCATTTGCGGCGAACATGGCGGCGACCCGGCATCGATCACCTTCTGCGAACAGGTTGGCCTCGATTATGTCAGCGCCTCGCCTTATCGTGTGCCCATCGCCCGGCTTGCGGCGGCGCAAGCGGCGCTTGCCAAAAACTAATCTTTTGCTCTAACCTTCGTTCGAGGGAGAGCATTATGAAAACGTGGCACCGATTTGCGGCATGTATCGCATTGGGCTTAGTTGGCGGCGCGGCTTATGCTGTGCATCAGGTTCGTGGCGATTATGCGGATAAGCAGGTCCACAACGGCCAATGGAGCGCGAATACCAATCAGGGAACCGCATCAGCGTCGGCTTTGACACGCGCGAAGGTTGCACTGAATGGCCTTCTGACGTTGCCGGCCAAAGAGGCGATGTATTTCATAACCCGCACCGATAGCGAAGGGCGCCCTTTGGAAGGTCGCTGCACATATATCGTCACAGGCGGTGAACTCGATGCGCGCTGGTGGAGCGTAACGCTTTACAAAGGCGAAGGCTGGCTTGTGAAAAATGCCGCGAACCGCTGGTCCGTCGCTGGCAATGCGCC
>CAIPUN010000195.1 GCA_903868245.1 uncultured Sphingomonadales bacterium
CCACGCGCCATTGATATAAGACTTCAGCGGCGAATTAGACATATCCAATGGCTCTCTTTTGATCTTCAATAATGTATTTTTCGGCGCGCCAATAATGCCAGGCCGCCCACAGGCCCGTTGGCGCGAGAATGAGCTGCGCAAGACGCAGAGAATCTGCATTACCGCCACCTGTAGCGTCAAAAAAGTCGCTGAGGCCGCCAACAATTGCAGGTGCGATGATAAGGTTAAGTACATTGGCAACAAGCAAGGATATCGCCACGGCCATGGACCGCATTCTCGGTGCCGCCAAGTTCTGGCACAGTGCAAATGCCGGGCCGATGTAGAAATAGATTGCCGGAATAAACAACCACCACATGACCTGTGCCAGCCCCAGATCCCGTGTATAATATGCAAGGAATGACGGGACAGTAGCCAATGCCGTTACCACCGCCAAAAGACGGGCGATTTTTCTTGGATCGGTATAAGTGGGGCGCGCCACCACCCATGCTGTCAACAACGACGCACCAATACCACCGATAAGGTAAATCCAGCCCAACATGCCGCCGGCTTCGCCTTCATCCATGCCATAAGTGCGCTGCAGGAATAACGGTGTGAACCACATCAAACCCCAACCCCAAAACGCCGACAGACCGCTGCCCGTCATCGCATGCACAGCCGATTTTTGTGACCAGAGGAATTTTAGCGTCTCCATGACCGTCGGCGCTTTATCTTCCTGCACGAGATCAAGGCGCCCGCGCTTGGGTTCCTTAATCGTTACCATGATGATCAGTGCTAAAATGATACCGGGTACACCCAGCACTAAGAAAGCAGCGCGCCAGCCGTGTAATGTCGATACCAAGCCCGCAATGTCAGAACCTAGCCACGCCCCGATGGGCGCGCCAAGGGCAAAAACCGTCATAGCCATGGAGCGCCGGTCAGCAGGGAAATAGTCAGCAATGATGGAATTGCACGCAGGTGTGCCCCCAGCCTCACCGATACCAACGCCGACACGGGCCAGCAACAAGTCGAAATACCCGCGCGTATAGCCCGTAATCGCCGTCATAAATGACCAAACGGCAACCGACGCGGCCAGCAGATTGCGGCGGTTCGTTCGGTCGCACAACCATGACAAGGGGATGCCCATGATCACATAGAAAAGCGCGAGCGGCAGGCCAAGCCATGCAGTTTCCGTATCGCTTAGGTTTAATTCCTCGCTAATCGGGCCAAGCAAAGTGGACAAGACATAACGATCAGCAATGCTGATCGTATACACCAGCATCATCATGATGAGGACATACCAACGCTGTCCCAGCGAGGAGACTTCGTCGACACCTATTGGACCAGTCGTCACTTTGTCAGCCATAAAATTACCTCTCAGGTTGCGGCCAGTTCTGGCCCTAATTTATTGCGAAGTGGATCAAGGAAATTGCTGAAATTTTCCCATTGGTCGACGCCGCTTTTGAAAATGGGTTGTCGCACCTGTTCCGAGCTCGCGGTGCGAACGGCGCGCTCGGTCTGGTGGAAATTGAGGCATGCCTCTTCAAACGGAAGTCCGCAATAATCAAGTATGCGCCGAACCTGCGTGTCCAAATCAGAGACGACTTCCTCATAACGGACGCGGAGTATTTTGCCGGGCAGCACAGTGTCCCAATGATCCATGAGCCGCACATAGTCGGCATAATATTGACCAATTTCCTCAAGCCCGTAGGTGAATTCCTGACCTTCGGCGAAGAGCTGCTTAAACCCGCTAAAACAGCATCCCATGGCCCCGCGCCGCGCATCGATAATCTTGGCGTTCGGCAAAATCATGTGGATGAGACCGATATGGCGGAAATTGTTTGGCATCTTGTCGATAAAGAAGGGTGTGCCCTTTTTACGGTATATCTGCGTGTCGCGAATGAACTCCTCGCCAAAGCGGGTGACATCGTCTTGCGTCAAATCGGCTAAGCTGCCGGGATATTCCGGCTCCTCGCCGACAACGCGCCGCCGATCTAGCCGGAAGGCCAAAGCAAAGATATTCGGGAGCTCCATCGTCCCTTCGACTTGGCTGTGCGAAGCGAGGATTTGTTCCAACAACGTGGACCCCGCACGCGGCAACCCGACGATGAAAATCGGGTCAGCGGCGGCACAGCCTGCTCCTGAAAATTTTTCAAGCAAGTCGGTCGTCACAAGCTCACGCTGCAACCGCATTTCGTTCGTCAGCCTTGCGGGATTATATTTCAACTCCTCGCGCTTCAGGCGATTACCTAGCTCGTACTATTCGAACGACGCGCCATGATCGCCACGATCTTCGAGCGCTTTACC
>CAIPUN010000196.1 GCA_903868245.1 uncultured Sphingomonadales bacterium
ATTGCCGGCAACGATCTGCGCAATGCTGGCGTCGCCAAAAATGGTCAGCCACAAGATACCGAGCAAGCTTGGCGAAATCATAGCCCCGGCAATAAATTCACGCACCGTTCGGCCCAATGAAATACGCGCCATGAACATGCCGACAAAAGGTGCCCAGCTCATCCACCACGCCCAATAATATACCGACCAATCATTGTAAAAACCGGTGTCCGTGCGCCCCAGCGGATTGGATAATGCAGGGAGTAGCTTAAGATAATTGTAAATATTGCTAGCAAGATCACCAAGCAGTTGAAGCGTTGAACCCGTGGTCAAAACAAAGATCAGCAACGCAAAGGCAACCCACATGTTCACTTCGCTCAAAATCCGGATGCCACGATCAATGCCGCCCCGGATCGACAAAAAGGTGATGCCCGCCATCACGAGGATCAATGCTAGGATCGTCAACGACGAGCTCGTCACGCCATACAGATAGGAAATCCCTGCCATCGCTTGCTGCGCGCCAAGGCCAAGAGACGTCGCAAGCCCAAAGATTGTGGCAAGAACCGCCAGAACCTCCAAAACATCGCCTGTGCGGCCCCAAACAGCCTTGCCGAACACAGGGTAAAATGCCGACCGCATCGACAGCGGCATGTTGAAATTAAAAGTGAACACCGCAAGCGCAAGGCCGGTTACGGCGAAGATTGCCCAAGGGTGAAGCGCCCAGTCAAATATGGTCGCCGCCATCGCGATGCTTCGTGCTGCAGCAGGATCACCAACGGCGCCGCCCAATGGTGCCGCAGGTCCTCCGGCCATCGCCGAAGTGAAATGGGTAACAGGCTCACCAACGCCATAAAAAACAAGGCCGATGCCCATGCCCGCACCGAACAACATCGCAAACCATGACAGCCGCGAATAATCGGGCGTTGCGCCCTTACCGCCCAAACGGATTTTACCCAGGGGCGATACGGCCACGACAACACAAAATAGCAAAAGCAGGTTGCCCGACGTCATGAAGAACCAGTCGAAATGGGAAACCGCACCACTGCGCAAGGCGGCGAACAGGTCCGTCGACGCTTTGGGCGCAATCAGACTGAATAATATCACGGCGAAAGAAATGAATGCCGTGGGCAAGAAGACAGCGGGGTTGATGTGCATCCCACCCCAATTGCGATTGGATTGGCCATAGTTCCCCAGATCTATTGCTTTGTCCCAATCCGCCAATGAACTCTCCTTAAGGTCTCAAGCCACCATCAATGGCTGGCAGCCGCCGTGAACGCCGTCCATAGCCATGCGGCAAAACTGCGCCACACCTCAACATGAAAACGATCTTCACCCTCGCGGATGATGATGATTTCGACCGTTTCATAAATTGTTCGTGTGGCCCGACCGACCGCAAAATTGTCGAGATCAAGCGGGCAACCTGTCATCAGTAGCTCCGCTGCGCGCGGACCTTCGACGATAAGGCATATGGAGCGTTCGCCGATATCCGTGATAGCAACCGGCAATCCCGCGCCGGTCGGCATGGCCGTCTCCGCTGCAGTGCGCAGGAGCCATTCGTCCGGACCAAGGCACGCAATGCCACCTTCAGTCGCGCCGATTTTCTGTGGCACTTTTACATTGAGCACAGTTTCCAGCGCCTCGGCAGTCCGCGCCCGCAGTGAATAGCGCTTCAGCGGTGCAGCAAGGCTGATGCTGACACCATCGGCTACGTAAGGTGTTGAAGGAACGGGTTCGTTCCTGAAAAGGGCCTCAGACATGCAGCCGTGCTCCTTCTGGGTCGTAGAAAACAACGCCGCTGACTTTGGCGCTATGCGTTTTGCCCGGCATTGGAATATGGAGCGTACCGCCCGTCATATCATGTCCGCCAGCGACCAGCGCCATCGCAATCGACCGGCCAAGCGCTTCGCTCCAGTACGAAGACGTCACATGGCCGATCATCGTCATCGGGATGGGTTGTTTGGGGTCGGCAACAATCTGCGCGCCTTCCTCCAAAACGACATTGGGATCATCGGTCAACAGTCCGATCAACTGCTTACGCCCCGGCGCGACAATATCCGGACGCGCCATGGATCTTTTGCCCACAAAGTCAGGCTTTTTCTTACCCACCGCCCAATCGAGACCGGCGTCAAAGGGCGTTACCGTGCCATCAGTATCTTGCCCGACAATGATGAAGCCTTTTTCCGCGCGCAAAACGTGCATTGCCTCAGTACCGTAAGGCGTGATGTCATATTGTGCGCCTTGCGCCATCAATTGTTCCCACACAGCCCGTCCATAAGCCGTTGGCACGTTGATTTCAAAACCCAGTTCGCCAGTAAAGCTGACGCGGAACAGACGCGTTTCTATGCCGCATATCGTGCCCTCACGGATCGCCATATGTGGAAAGGCTTCTGCGGACAGGTCAATGCCCTCCACAAGCGGTTCAAGCACTTTGCGCGCATTCGGGCCTTGTAGGGCGATAACTGCATATTGCTCGGTGGTGCTGGTCAACCAGACATCGAGGTCGGGCCATTCGGTCTGGAGATAATCCTCCATCATATTCAGCACGCGCGCCGCGCCGCCAGTCGTGGTGGTCAGGTGGAAGCGGTCGGGCGCCAAACGCGCCGACACACCGTCATCGGTGATAAAGCCATCCTCCTTCAACAACAGGCCATAACGACACCGCCCCGGCTCCAGCGCTTTCCATGGGTTGGTATACATGCGGTTCAGGAATTCGGCGGCATCGGGACCGACAACTTCAATCTTACCCAGTGTCGATGCGTCAAAAATACCGACGGAGGACCGCACCGCGACGCATTCGCGGTTGACCGCCGCATGCATATTCTCACCCGCTTTGGGGAAGTAACGCGCCCTTCGCCATTGCGCGACCAGCTCAAATACCGCGCCATGTGCTTGCGCCCAGCTGTCGATATTGGTTGTCCGTGTGGGTTGAAACAACGCCCCTTTGGCGTGTCCCGCGAGCGCCCCAAATGTCTGTGGCGTATAAGGCGGACGAAAGCTGGTGAGTCCAATGTCAGGGACCGGCTTATCCAGCGCAGACGAAGCAATTTGCAAACCGTTAAGGTTAGATGTCTTGCCTTGGTCGGTCGCCATGCCGTTGGTGGTGTAACGCTTGATATGCTCGATGGAGCGAAAGCCCTCACGCACCGCAAGTTTGATGTCTTTTGCCGTCACATCATTCTGAAAATCGACAAATGCCTTTATCCGGCTTTGGTCCTTAGGCGTCGGCAACATATCGATAACCGCACCCGTGCCAAAATCCCAATCACCAGAACATCCGCCAACACAGACAACATTTTCATTTGGCAGATCGGGAACATAGGCGCCGAGTTCATCGCGCCATTTCAGGCTACCCTTGCTGTGCGACCATAAATGCACGCTGGGCGTCCAACCACCCGCCATTAACAGCGCATCCGTATTAACGCGATGCACCCGTTGATTACCATAATCGCAGATGTCAACGGCGCTGACATTATGCCTGCCATTCACGCCAACCACGCCGTGGTTCAAGTAAACCGGGATACCCAGACGTTCCGCCTCTAGCATCAACGCGCTGTCCACGCTTTCACGGACATCGATAATGGCGGAAATGCCAACGCCCGCTTTGGCCAGTGCAAACACATCATGCCAGCCGCTATCGTGCGACGCCATTAACGCTGGCGTTTTACCAACCGCCACGCCATACCGATTGGCATAGACCTTTGCAGCGGACGAAAGCATCACGCCGGGCGTATCGTTACCATCGAAAACAAGCGGTCGCTCGATAGCGCCTTGCGCAAGCACCACTTCACCTGCCCTGATGCGCCACAATTTCTCGCGCGGCGTATCTTCGTTTTCAGGACGATGGTCGGTCAATCGCTGCACCGCGCCAATGAAATTATCATGATAATAACCAAACGCCGTCGTCCGCGTCAGGATCGTAACATTGGCTGCGTCAGTTAACGCTTTGACGCTGCGTTCTAGCCAGGGCCATAATGCAGGGTCGGCCAAAGCGCCGCCACCCAATTCGTCCTGCTCATCCATCAGGACGATCCGCTTATTCGTATCCATCGCGCCAAGTGCGGCGTCGATACCGGCAGGCCCTGCGCCAATAATCAACAGATCACAATGGGCGTAGGTTGATGCATACACATCTGGATCTTCGGCCGTCGGCGCATCGCCAAGCCCTGCCATTTTGCGGATGGCGGGCTCATACACCTTGTCCCAAAAAGAACGCGGCCACATGAAGGTTTTGTTGTAAAAACCTGCGGGAAAAAACATCCCTAGCCGGTCGTTGATCGCACCGAAATCCATCGCCAAAGAGGGCCAGCGGTTTTGACTGAACGCCTTTAGCCCATCGTGGATTTCGACACCCGTCGCGCGCAAATTGGGGGTAAATCGCCCTGGGCCGCGATTGACTGAAATCAGGGCATTTGGCTCCTCACTACCCGCAGCAACTAGCCCACGCGGGCGGTGATATTTGAAGGATCTGCCGAACAGCATGACACCATTGGCAAGCAAAGCCGACGCCAAGCTGTCCCCTGCAAAACCCGTGTAAGTTTTACCGTCAAAGCTGAATGTAACAGGCTGGCTGCGGTCAATGCGCCCGCCAGTTTCAAGGCGAAAGCCACTCATCGGCGGGGCTCCCCAGCTTTATATGTTGTTTCAAATTTATCGGTCACGGTATCGCGCACGGCGTTAAAGAAACGCCCACATCCATGGATATGCCGCCAGCGTTCATGATGCCGCCCACGCGGGTTGGCGCGGATGAACAAATAGGCCTCCCATTCCGCATCGCTTTGACCCGAAGGGTCAAGCGGGCGCGCTATGTGCGCCTGTCCTGCGTTGGCAAATTCAATCTCAGGACGCTTCTCGTCACAATATGGGCAATGGATCAGGATCATATCAATGCGCCACCGCTGCTGCTGCTGCTTCGTCAATCAACCGCCCATTGCGGAACCGATCGAGGTTGAACGGTGCGTTAATCTTATGCGGTTCGTCTTTTGCCATGGTATAGGCCAACAAGTCCCCTGCACCCGGCGTGGCCTTAAACCCGCCCGTGCCCCAACCACAGTTGACGTACAGCCCCTTAACGGGCGTCTTACCCAATATCGGCGAACGATCCGGCGTCACATCGACGATGCCACCCCATGTCCGCAACATCCGCATCCGACGGTAAATCGGGAAAATTTCGCAAATGGCCGCCAAAGTATGTTCAACAATGTGCAGCGCGCCGCGTTGCGAATAGCTGACATATTGGTCCGTTCCTGCGCCAATCACCAACTCGCCTTTGTCCGACTGGCTCATATAGGCGTGGACCGTGTTCGACATCACGACGCACGGGAAAGTTGGCTTGATGGGTTCGGACACCAGCGCCTGCAGCGGGTAGCTTTCCAGCGGAAAGTCGAGGCCCGCCATCTGCATGATAACCGATGTATTGCCCGCCGCTGATACGCCAACGCGCTTGGATGCGATATAGCCACGCGTGGTTTCTACACCCTCAATCGCGCCATCTGCGCCGCGACGGATCCCCGTGACGGCGCAGTTTTGAATGATATCAACTCCCAAAGCAGCCGCCGCACGCGCATAGCCCCAGGCAACAGAGTCATGCCGCGCAGTGCCGCCGCGCCGTTGCAGCGCCGCGCCTAAGACCGGATGGCGTGCATCGGGTGATATGTTCAATGGCGGGCAATAGGCTTTGGCCTGTTCCGGAGTCAGCCATTCATTATCAACACCATTGAGGCGGTTGGCATTAATGTGCCGTTGAAGGCTTTGCACGTCATGCACATTGTGCGCGAGCATCATGACGCCGCGCTTGGAATACATGATGTTGTAATTAAGCTCCTGGCTAAGGCCATCCCACAGTTTCACCGCGTGATCGTAAAGATGCGCACTTTCGTCATAGAGATAGTTGGAGCGGATGATCGTCGTGTTCCGTCCGGTATTGCCGCCGCCGATCCACCCCTTTTCAAGCACGGCAACATTGGTAATCCCGTATTTCTTGGCCAGATAATAAGCTGCACCAAGACCATGCCCGCCACCGCCGACGATGATCGCATCATAAGCCGGCTTAGGCGCAGCATCGGGCCATTGCTCAGGCCAATTTTGATGCCCACCAAACGCTTTCGTAAATAGGCTTAAAGCGCTGAAGCGGGTCATG
>CAIPUN010000197.1 GCA_903868245.1 uncultured Sphingomonadales bacterium
ATAGGCCCCAGCCTGCGCTGGGGCGACGGGTGCTTTAGAATTGGGAATTCCGGTGACAGGTGCATTGCACCACGCGCGATGGTGAAATGGCCCTCGACAGGCCAGCGTTCGACTGTGGCGTTAATATGCAAGGTCATCGCTGAAAACCCGCAGAAATCGGCGCTTCGCAAAATGCTATTAAGCAGCTCCAAAAAAGGATCAAAATATCGTCGCTCAATTGTGCTTGGCTATCCAGTCTTCCACGATAGGCGCAATTTTTTCGCGCCATTTGCTACCGTTGAAAATGCCATAATGGCCGACTTCTGGCGCCATATGATATTTCTTAAACGCCGCAGGCAGGCTGGTCGCAATATTCAACGCGGCCTTTGTTTGGCCCAATCCGCTGATATCATCGCGCTCACCCTCAATCGCCAGCAAGCCGATATCGGTGATCGCAGCAGGATCAACCAGCTTACCGCGATAGTTGAATTCGCCCTTGGGCAGCAAATGACGCTGGAAAACCGTATCAACGGTTTGCAGGTAGAATTCCGCCGTCATATCGCACACCGCGCGATATTCGTCGTAAAACTCCTTATGCCGATCCGCACTTTCACCATCGCCTTTTACAAGGTCAGAGAACATCGACCAATGGCTCATCATATGATTGCCCAAGTTCATCGACATAAAGCCCGTAAGCTGCAGAAAGCCAGGATATACGCGGCGGCCAGCGCCTTTATAATAAGGCGGGACCGTCGCAATCACATTTTGCACGAACCATTCGTGCGGCCGCTGGGTCGCGTGGTTGTTCACCGCCGTTGGTGCTTCACGCGTATCAATCGGCCCGCCCATCATCGTCAATGTGCGCGGACGCAGCGGATGCTCCTTCGCAGCCATAACCGCCGCTGCGGCATAAGCCGGAACCGATGGCTGGCAGACGGCGAGCATATGCGCGCCGCGCCCGCCTGCATCGGGGCCGAGAAATTCCAGCCACTCAATCAGATAATCAATATAGGTTTCAAGGTCGAACCCGCCACCCGTCAACGGCACATCGCGCGCATCTTTCCAGTCGGTGATGTAGACGTCATGCGTAACCATCATCCGTTCGACTGTGCCCCGCAGCAACGTCGCAAAATGCCCGGACATCGGCGCGCAGATAAGAAGCCGTGGCTTTTCGGCACTGCCTTCATACACGAAACGCTTTAACTGGCCGAATGGCTTGCGTGCGACATTTTCTTCTTGAACGCCCACGGTCTTGCCGTTGATGACCACTTCGTTCAAGCCGAACGCTGGCTTCCCACGGGGCAAAACCGAATGGGCAAAAACCTCAAGCGCCGAAGCCGCCACCGGGGCCATTCCACCATGTTTGAACGGCGCAGGCAGCGCGCTCAGCCATTCCGCCTGCTTCTGCGCAACCCAGCCAGCGCCAGCCAGCCAGCCGCGTTGAAGGTCATATCCCGTATAAAGCATATTCAGGCCTTTAAATTTCGCGGCGGCAATAATCTGCCGCAATAGGGAGACACTTTAGGCATTTATTGTGCATTGCACCATAGGAAAAGCGTTTACATCCTCCGTAGCGGATTGTTACCCGTCCAGCGCACTGCTAGGCGGGCGCGATGACAAACGATTTTTCCGAAGCGCAAGCCATAACAACAACCGAAGAAGCGCCGGCCGCCAAGCCTAAGCTTAACTTTGGCAGTTTGCGCATGATCGGTCACTTTACCATCCACTATCCGCGTCAGATCATGTTTGCGCTGCTGGCGCTGGTTGCAGCAGCCGCGTCCACGCTTGCTATCCCTTATGGTCTGCGCCTGATCATCGATGAAGGCTTTGTCAAAAATGGCGGCGATCCTGCCCCATATTTCTATTTGCTGCTCGGCATCGTTGTTATCATCGGCGTTTCGACAGCGTTCCGTTTTTACTTCGTGAGCTGGCTCGGCGAGCGCGTGGTGGGCGATATTCGTGTTGCGGTGCAACAAAATCTATTGCGTTTAGCACCGCGCTTTTTCGAAGAAAATCGTCCTGGGGAAATTGCCAGCAGAATGACCGCCGATACGGCGATTATTGAACAAATTGTTGGCACCACCGTGTCCGTTGCGTTGCGCAACATCTTTATTGGCGTGGGCGGTGTGTCCTTGCTCTTCGGCCTTGCTCCAAGCCTGACCATATGGCTGCTCGCGGGCATACCGGTGGTCGTCTTGCCAATTGTATTTCTGGGACGGCGGCTGGAAAAAGCCTCTCGCAAAAGCCAGGACAATGTCGCCAGCGTCGGCACGATCATTTCAGAAGCGCTTGGTGCCATCAAAATTGTTCAGGCTTTTGGGCAGGAAAGCCGGGAAGGCGTAAGATTTGCCGATGCTGTCGAAGGCACATTTTCTGCTGCAAAAAAGCGAATAAAGTTGCGGGCGTTTTTGACCGCACTTGTAATGGCGCTGATATTTGGCGGTATCACATTGCTCGTTTGGGAAGGCACGGACCAAGTCAAGGAAGGCGTCATATCCTCGGGAACCTTGTTCGCGGTCGTCTTGTACGGGGCATTGGTTGCCGGATCATTTGGGGCGCTGACTGAAGTATATGGCGACCTTGTGCGCGCCTCAGGCGCTGCGTCGCGGCTCGCCGAATTGCTGAATGAAGTGCCAGAGATTGCACCGCCTGCTAATCCGGTTATCATGCCGCCAGCGCGCGGGCAGTTGGAATTCCAACATGTCCGCTTCCGCTATCCCACAAGACCCGAAGTCGCGGCGCTTGATGATTTCAGCCTGAAAGTAACACCGGGGGAAACGGTTGCAGTTGTGGGGCCGTCAGGCGCAGGGAAATCAACCTTGTTCCAACTGGCAGAACGTTTTTACGACCCCGAAATCGGTACCGTCCGCATTGATGGCGTCGCACTGACAAGCGCAGATCCTGCCGAATTCCGGCGCCGTATATCGTTGGTGCCGCAGGACACGGTGTTGTTTGCAGCCTCCGCGCGCGACAATCTGCGTTATGGCCAATGGGATGCCAGCGACGAGGCGATCTGGGCGGCGGCCGAAAAAGCAAACGCGGCAGGCTTTTTGCGTGAACTGCCGGAGGGTCTGGAAACCTATCTTGGCGAAGGCGGCGCCCGGCTTTCCGGTGGTCAACGCCAGCGCCTGGCCATTGCCCGCGCCTTGTTGCGCGATTCGCCAATCTTATTGCTCGATGAGGCCACAAGCGCGCTGGACGCCGAGAGTGAGAAGCTTGTTCAGGACGCGCTGGAGCGCCTGATGGTTAACCGCACCACAATCGTGATTGCACATCGGCTCGCGACGGTGCGTTCTGCCGACCGCATCATTGTGATGGACCAAGGCAAAATTGTTGAAGAGGGCGATCATGCCACGCTGAGTGCCGCGGGCGGATTATATGCTCGTCTCGCCAGTCTGCAATTTGATGCTTAAATAGATGAATGCGTTCGTTCTGGCAATTTAAGCAATAATATCAGGTACCAATTGGTCTTCCAGACGCATGATACGGTCCTTCAAAACTAGCTTTTTCTTTTTCAGACGGGCGATTTGCAATTGGTCGATCAACGTCTGAGCGGAAAGCGCCCGGATGGAATCGTCGAGATCCCGGTGCTCAATCTTCAGTTGTTCCAGTTGTTGCTGATAGCCGTCGTCGTTCATACACCTTTCTAAACAGACTGGAGCGAACAAGTCATCGTGAAAAATGGGTGCTGGAGCGAGGGCTGACCTTTGTCAGCGACCTAACGATCATTATCGACAAGACTCCCGTCAGTATTCGTGATTTACTCCTTGGTTCAGAGAGTCGAGTCTCAGATTGAAGGAGAATGATGTGCATAATAATCATCTGTCCGCGCTTCGTAACAAGCATGCCGAACTCGTACAAAAGCTGGAGCGTGAAGAAAGCAGACCGTTCCCTGACAGCAGAACCATTCTCGATCTAAAAAAACAAAAGTTACATCTTAAAGACGTTATTCTGCATGAATCGGCATTAACTGGTTGACTACGAATAATTTGATACGGGGTATCGCTTGCCCCTTCGGTCTCTGCTAAGTGCGGTCTATGGAAAGCGCCACCCGTTCTGCCCGTAATATCCTGACAGGTCTGCACGAGGTAATGGCCTCGAAGAACCATGCCCAGGGTAAGCTGAATCATGTGGTCAACATTATCGGTGAAGCGCTTTCGAGCGAGGTGTGTTCAATTTACTTGTTGCGCGATGGCGCACTTGAGCTGTTTGCCACGCGCGGGTTGAACCAAGCTGCCGTACACATTACGCGTTTGGGCCTAGGCGAGGGCCTCGTTGGGACAATTGCTGAAAATGTCGAAACGCTGAACTTAGATCAGGCGGCGGCACATCCGAATTTCCGCTACGTCCCAGAAACGGGGGAAGAACGCTTTCACAGTTTTGCCGGGGTGCCCATTGTCCGGTCCGAACGGGCCGTCGGCGTACTCGCGGTCCAACATGTCGAACCGCGTAAATATGAAGAGGTCGAAATTGAGGCACTTCAAACCGTCGCCATGGTGTTGTCGGAACTCATTGCCAACGCCGGCCTAATTGACGAACCAAGCACCCGAGCCGGAAATGACACGGGCACGATTAGCCTCACAGGATTGCCGCTAGTTAAGGGCGCAGCGGCTGGCGTTGCTATTTTTCACCAGCCAAATATTCGCATTGAGCACACGGTAGCTGAGGATATTGAAGCCGAGCGCCAGCGTGTCTACTCCGCCTTCGATAAAATGCGTGAGCAGATCGACCGCATGACCAGCCAGATAGAGTTTGGCACAGGCGGCGAACATGAAGAGGTCATCGCGACATATAAAATGTTCGCATATGATGAGGGCTGGAGCCGCCGGATCAACGAAGCCATTGACAGTGGCCTAACGGCAGAAGCAGCCATTGAGCGCGTTCAGCAACGCACGCGCATGCGCATGCGGCAGATTGACGACGCGCTGCTTGCCGATCGCATGCATGATTTGGAGGATCTGTCGAACCGTTTGCTGCGCATCGTTTCCGGGCAAATGAGCACTGCGGCGCAGCTTGGGCTCAAAAAAGATTCCATCCTGATCGCGCGCAATTTGGGTCCCGCAGAATTGCTGGAATATGACAAAAGGCGCCTGCGCGGAGTGGTCTTAGAAGAAGGCTCATTGACCGCACATGTGGTCATCGTGGCCCGCGCTATGGGCATTCCGGTTCTTGGCCGCGTTCGTGGTATTCGACACAAGGTACGCGACGGCGACATGCTGTTGCTAAACGCCGACGAAAAAAGCGTTATCGTGCGCCCGTCTTCTGCGGCAGAAGAAATATTTCAACATGATCTTATTGATCGGCAAAAGAAAAAGGCGCGCTATGCCGCGATGCGCGATGAAGCATCCGTCACTAAAGACGGGGTGCCCGTTACGCTGATGATGAACGCCGGCTTGCGCGATGACATGTCGGCTTTGGCGACAACCGGCGCCGAAGGTGTTGGCCTTTTCCGGACCGAGTTCCAGTTTCTGATATCGGCGACCTTGCCGCAACGCGAGCGGCAGCAGCGTTTTTACCGCGATGTTCTAGACGCCGCCGGGGACAAACCAGTCATTTTCCGCACTCTGGATATCGGTGGAGACAAGGCGCTACCCTATCTTAAGGACGAAACGAACGAAGAAGAAAATCCCGCGCTGGGCTGGCGTGCGCTCCGGTTGTCGCTTGACCACGCCGGATTGATGAAGGCGCAGGCGCGGGCGTTAATTGAGGCGGCGGCCGGTCGCACACTCAACGTCATGTTCCCGATGGTTTCTGAGCCATGGGAATTTGACGCCGCCAAAGCCATTTTCGACGGCCAGATTGAGTTTCTGGGACGGCAGAAAAAGATACTGCCTAGCAAAATCCGTTATGGCGCTATGCTGGAGGTCCCGGCCTTGGCAGAGACGCTCGATATACTTCTGCCCAAGATTAATTTTCTGTCCATTGGGACCAACGATCTAACTCAATTCCTTTTTGCTGCCGACCGCGCTGATCCGCGCTTGGCAGAACGGTATGACTGGCTGAGTCCCGCTATACTCCGCTTCATCCGGCGGGTCGTTAAAGCAACCGAGGGCCACGACGTCGATGTCGCGGTTTGCGGGGAAATGGGTGGACGTACACTTGAAGCACTTGCCCTCATGGGCATTGGTATTCGCCGACTGTCGATTACACCAGCCGCCGTTGGGCCAATCAAGGCCATGATCCGTTCCACCAGCCATGCTGATGTCCGTGCAAAAATGGAAGAGTTGCTGAATAGCCCCACAGAGAATTTGCGCGAACAATTGACAACTTGGGCTATTGGTCAAGGAATTGAAACCGGATAAGTTAATGTCCCTTAAATATCTGATTATCTGCAATTAACATTGACATTATGCATTTGATGCTCATTATCGTCCCGACTGCACGCAGATGTGAGGGAGCGGATCTTGGAGATTGCAGTGGACGAAATTCCTCGCGTGGAAGCAGAGCCTATTACTGTAGGTCAAGAACTCAAGGCCGCCCGCGAGCGGCTGGGCATGACCCTGGCCGAGCTTGCCGCCGAAACTCGCGTGCCCATGCGACATTTGGAATCCATCGAGAAATCCGAATTCAGTGCGTTACCTGGACAGACATATACTGTTGGGTTTGTTCGATCTTACGCCCGCGCGCTTGCCCTAGATGATGTTGCGATCGTGAATGCGTTACGCGCCGAATTATATAGCGGTGGGCATGAAAGATATGAGGCGCCGCTCCAGAATTACGAGCCAACGGATCCCGCACGTGTTCCTTCCAAGACTTTAGCATGGACGGCAGCGGCAGTTGCAGCTTTGGTTTTGGCCGGTTATTTGATTTTCAGGAGCTACGCATTAGCGCCAAGTGCGGCGCCGCAAACGCCAGCGTCAGTGACCACAACAATGCCGGCAACAACAACGCCCAATCCAATCGCCACTGTGAATGACGATACATCCGCTGCGAATGTCGACATGGACGAACAAGCTCCTCCTTCCCCCACACCTTTGGCAACCACCCCAAATCCGTGAGCTCTATCATTACGGACCGAAATGCCGATTAATTTCAATTTTTTTACACCCAAAGGCCGCGTTGGCCTTTATCGCGGGATTGCAGTAAGCTATACCCGTCATTAGAGCTTTTTAAAGGGAAGTAACCCAATGTATCTTCGGCGCGTAATCCTTGGCGGTGCAGCTTTCGCACTCAGCGCACCCGCAATTGCGCAAGACGCAAATATCGATGGAAGAGTAGGCAAACTTGAGAAGGAAATGCGGGCTGTTCAGCGCCAGGTATTTCCCAATGGCGCCGGCAAATTTATCGAGCCTGATATCCAGTCACCAACAGCGACAAGTACGACGGCCAGTTCGACCACTGCAACAGTCGATCTGACCGCGCGTGTGGATGCGTTAGAGGCGCAGCTTGCAGTCTTGACTGGGCAGGTCGAATTGCAAGGCAATAATTTACGCGGGCTTGAAGGCAGGCTGAAAGCCATCGAAACACAAATGGCAACCCGAACCGTATCGCCCGTTGAAACAATCTTGCCAGCCACGACAGCGACAGCGCCAAAATCCAAAGGCGGGGCAGCACCTACAAAGCCTGTTACAGCCGCTAAGGCAAACCCAGCCCGCGTCGCCGCGGTTGCCGCAATCGAACGTCCCGCAAGTGGCGATGCGTTCGAAGACGGCTACAATTATGGCTACCGCTTATGGGAAGCCAAATTCTATCCAGAATCACAAGCAACACTTGAAGAAATCGTGGCGAAATTTCCAAAACACAGACGCGCCAGCTATGCACGCAATTTGCTAGGCCGGGCATGGTTGGATGACAAAAAACCGGCCACCGCGGTGAAGGTTTTTTACGAAAATTATAAAGCTGACCCACGTGGTGACCGCGCGCCGGATAGCTTGCTTTTCTTGGGATCGGCTTTGACTGATCTTGGAAAGGCCGCTGAGGCATGCGAAGCCTTTGGTGAATTGACGAAGGCATATCCTGATGCGGCAACCGGCCGCTTGGCCGAACGCCTTACATCAAGCAAAACAAGAGCGAAGTGCAAGTAACGCTAAAGCCGGTCTTTCTCGACCGTTTTAGGGCGGCACTTTCCAGGCTAGACTGTGCTGATGATCGCTTTTTATGTGCGGTGTCGGGTGGCCCCGATAGCCTTGCGCTTTTGCTGTTGGCGCAGCAAATTTTGCCGGGCAAATTGGTCGCCGCAACGGTAGACCATCAATTGCGATCCGGGTCCGCCGAAGATGCGCAGCTTGTTGCAAAAATCTGCCAAGATCTTGGCGTGCCGCATATCATTTTGACACCCGATGAGAAGATAGCGGGAAATCTCCAGTCGTCGGCACGCACAGCACGTTACGCCTTGCTGGAGCGCGCAGCCGATGTAGAAAATTGCCAGCACATTGCCACGGCGCATCATGCCGATGACCAATTGGAAACCCTGCTGATGCGATTGGCGCGCGGCAGTGGCGTCGATGGGTTGTCCGGCATTCGTGCACGCAATGGACGAGTTGTCCGGCCACTTTTGGAATTCACAAAGGCGGAGCTTATCGACATCTGTTCCAGCTGCGGCATTCAATCGGTCAACGACCCCAGCAACGCAAACATCGATTTTGATCGGGTCGCAATGCGGCGCTGGTTAGCCAGCACCCAACATCCATTTCCTGCAACCCGTGCGCTACGCACGGCAAGCGCATTGGCCGACGCATCTGATGCACTGGGCTGGATGACGGACAATCTGGCCGCGCAGAGGATGAGCGCAGAAAATGAAGTGATTATATGTAAGGCCAGTGGCCTTCCGCGTGAATTGAAACGGCGGCTTTTAATTCGCTGCCTCAGGACGATGGACGACAATCTAGCTCCGCGTGGTGACGCAATCGACCGCTTGTTAAACGACCTCGAAAATGCGCGGACAGCTATGATTGGCAATATCAAATGCCTGGGCGGAGCGGATTGGCAGTTTTCTAAAGCGCCACCTCGGCGTGCTCAAGAAAACAGCCTGTAATTTTGCCAATCCCTATATTGTCATTCACGCATTCGACCTTACATTAACTTATTACCTCCACGTATTTAGCGCGGGCACAGAACAAGGCAGTGATGATGAACGACGAACAAGAACCCAAAAGCAACCCGATGCTCCGCAACTTGGCCATTTGGTCGGCGATCATCGTCGCGCTTTTGCTTGTAGCTTCGATATTCAGCGGTTCGTCAGAAACGGCGAAGGGCATCAGCTATTCGTCGTTCCGCGATAAGGTTGAAGCGGGCGAAGTCAAATCCGTCGCGATTGCGCCAGAGCGGATTAGCGGGAAGCTGCAGAATGACGAAGCTTTCGTTACCGTGCCAATTCCAGGCGATAATAGCCTATATCCTTTGCTGGATGAAAAGGGCGTCGACGTTCAAGGCAAGGCGGAGGAACAGCCTAGCCTCATTCTAATTCTGTTATATCAGGCACTGCCATTCCTACTCATCCTTGGCATCGCATTTTTCGTTTTGCGGCAAATGCAAAAGGGCGGTGGTGCAGGTGGTGCCATGGGTTTTGGCAAGTCGAAGGCCAAATTGCTGACGGAAAAGCATGGCAAGGTAACCTTTGATGATGTCGCCGGAATTGATGAGGCCCGTGAAGAGCTTCAGGAAATCGTCGAGTTTTTGAAAGATCCGCAAAAGTTCAGTCGCCTTGGTGGCAAGATCCCAAAGGGCGCTTTGCTTGTTGGTTCGCCAGGTACCGGCAAGACTTTGCTCGCACGCGCAATTGCTGGCGAGGCTGGCGTACCGTTCTTCTCGATCTCAGGGTCCGACTTTGTCGAAATGTTTGTGGGTGTAGGTGCAAGCCGCGTACGCGACATGTTTGAACAAGCAAAGAAAAACGCACCTTGCATCGTCTTCATCGATGAAATCGACGCGGTTGGCCGCAGCCGTGGCGCTGGCCTTGGCAATCAAAATGATGAGCGCGAACAGACGTTGAACCAGTTGCTGGTCGAAATGGACGGATTTGAAGCCAATGAAGGCATCATCATCGTCGCTGCAACCAACCGCCCTGATGTCCTTGATCCAGCTTTGCTGCGCCCCGGTCGCTTCGACCGTCAGGTTGTTGTGCCGCGCCCGGATATTGATGGGCGTGTCAAGATCCTCGCCGTGCACATGAAGAAAGTGCCGTTGGCACCCGATGTTGATGGCAGAGTCATCGCGCGCGGAACGCCCGGTTTCTCGGGTGCCGACCTTGCTAACCTTGTAAACGAAGCTGCATTGCTTGCCGCACGTCGTGGCAAACGTTTGGTCGCTATGCAAGAATTCGAGGATGCCAAAGATAAGGTTATGATGGGCACAGAACGTAAGTCGATGGTCATGACCGAAGATGAAAAGAAAATGACGGCCTATCATGAGGCCGGCCATGCAATCGTTTCGATCTATGAGGCAGCATCTGACCCGATCCACAAGGCAACCATCATCCCCCGTGGCCGTGCCTTAGGTATGGTTATGCGCCTGCCAGAGCGGGATAATTACAGCTATCATCGCGATAAAATGCACGCCAACCTGTCCGTATCCATGGGCGGACGCGTGGCGGAAGAATTGATCTTCGGCTATGACAAGGTAAGCTCAGGCGCATCCAGCGATATCCAATATGCCACCAGCCTTGCGCGCGACATGGTCACCCAATGGGGCATGTCAGATGCGATGGGCCCGCTGCAATATGAAGAGCGTCAAGAAGGCTATCTTGGCTACGGTATGTCACAGCGCTCAGCTATGTCGGATGAAACAGCACGAAAGATTGATGCCGAAATCCGCAAACTGGTCGAAGGCGGGCATAAGCGAGCGACAGAGTTGCTGACGACGCATAACGAACAATTGCACCTGCTAGCCAACGCACTTCTGGAATTTGAAACGCTTTCGGGCGACGAAATCAACCAGCTTTTGGAATCAGGTAAATTCGAACGTGATGATGGCAAGATCGTTAAGCCTTCGTCCATTCCGACGGTGGGCACAGCCATACCAAAAGCGGGACGCGGCAAGTCTGCGCCAGTCGAAGGCGCAACGCCACAAAGCGCTTAGTTTTCAGCTTTTATTCGCAGCGTCAACGCACTATCCGCAATGGAGAGAGAGTTGAGGTCGCAAAATGAAATATGCCCTTCTTTTGGTCATCGGCGCTCTGTTGTGCCCCGTTCCTGCAAAAGCCATGGACGCTGAAACCTTTTTTGTAAAAGCGGTTGCTTTGCAGAAAAAGGGTATGGGCGCAGTTTTTGCAAAAGATCTGAAGCCCATGATCCGGGTTTTTGATGAAGCGGCGAAGTCGGTCAAAGCCGAGAATGAGGCCGCGCGCGCCGCGGGGTCCCCTTTATTCTGCGCACCCAAGAAATACCGGCTGAATGCAGTGCAGTTCATTAGCGAATTCAGTCGCATCCCAAAAGAACGCAGGCAAACCCAGTCCGTTCGCGATGCGTGGCGCGAAATAGTCATCCGCCGCTTTCCCTGCTAAATTGGCGCTATAGATGAGGCATGAACAATATGCCCTTGCCGACGCCGCAGGGGGCGGAACGTCCCGCTATTTTTTGTATCTCAAGCGACCCTGAACGGAATTAAAGCTACAAAAGAAAAGGCCCGGACGAGCCGGGCCTAATTCATTCCTAAATGACTGGGATTTTACCGGTCGTAATCGCGCTGCATGCCCGCGCCACGCGCTGGCGCAGCTGCGGTCAAGCGGAGAGCTTCGGCGGACAGGCTGATCGAACCGACTTCATCCGCTTCTTCATCCTCATCAACCTGAACCTTCTGAAGCGACTGCACGAGACCTTCTTTCAACTGGTCAGGGCGAACGGTTTCCTCAGCGATTTCGCGCAAAGCAACGACTGGATTTTTATCGCGATCGCGATCAATTGTCAGTTCAGCGCCACCAGAGATCTCACGGGCACGCTCGGCGGCGAGTAATACAAGGTCGAACCGATTGGTGATCTTGTCGATGCAATCTTCAACAGTAACGCGTGCCATATTGGCTCCTGATTCTTCGTATTTTTCGGAAAGTTGCCCGCGCCTAGAGATAATAGGCCAAAATGTCAATGAAAAGGGCGGGTCGCTTGCCGTGCGCTGCGCAAAGCGGTATTGCGAGCAACATGACAGTGCAATCAGGCAAGCCCGGGTTCCCCGGAACGCACTTTCAGGTTGCGGGCCATGACTTGCACTTAGTTTATCAACCGCAAGATCGACTAAACGCCGTTTTACAGCTCATCGCAGTGGCGCAAAAATCGATACACATGTTCTTCTATATGTTTTGTGCCGACGAAACCGGCCGGCAAGTGCGCGACGCGCTCATTGCGGCGGCGAAACGCGGCGTGCACGTGCAATTGATTATAGACAGTTTTGGTTCAACGCAGGTGAGCAATCGATTCTTCGACGCTTTGCTTGACGCTGGCGGCAACTATCACAGTTTCAGCGCCCGCAAAGGCCTTGGTTACCTGATCCGCAATCACCAAAAGATGCTGATCATCGACGGTGCACATGCGCTTGTAGGTGGCTTCAACATCGCCGATGCTTATTTCGGGCGCGCAGGTGACGATAGCTGGGAAGATCTCGGCATAATCGTGTCTGGTCCGCAGGCGCAGCGGCTAAGCAATTATTTCGAGGATATGGCGCAC
>CAIPUN010000198.1 GCA_903868245.1 uncultured Sphingomonadales bacterium
AAGGAGCAATCCGCCCGAGGGCAGCCGACAAACGGTCAATCATCATCATACTTTCGCGGAATTATTGAACAGAAATTGCGTGTCTGCCCCTAATGGCTCATCAAAAATTACGCAACCCTATTGGCCCGTATCAATCCCCGCAGGCTGTTGCCGACCCAAAAGCCATCTGACAGATCGTCTATCCTCAGATCGGCTTCTAACGCTTTTCCAGACTCAATCAGTTCGCGCCGCAATATGGAAGGTAGCAACCCGGTTTCCAGTCGCGGGGTTAACAACTTGCCATCGCGCTCAACAAACAGGGCAGTAATGCTGCCCTCGGTAAGTAAGCTATCGGTGCCTACAAAAACCACCTCATCACAATCGGGCCGCC
Organism: uncultured Sphingomonadales bacterium; assembly: GCA_903868245.1. GTDB lineage: Bacteria > Pseudomonadota > Alphaproteobacteria > Sphingomonadales > Sphingomonadaceae > Sphingorhabdus_B. The sequence continues at coordinate 371 of CAIPUN010000198.1, forward strand.
CCCTGCGTGCGTCATCGTAAAAGGTGCGGTCGGACATTTTATGTCGCAGCCGGAAATCACCTGCATCAACGGGCAACGGCACTACGCCAACCCGCCACTCGGTCACATCTTCCAACGGCCGAACCTCAACGGCATGCGCGCCATGTCGCGACGTCATCAAGCGTATTTTGGAAAGACGATCGAGGTTGCATATGCTTGCACGGACAAGGTTACACAGTTCGTACCGGTCAAATTCGAAGCCAAAGGCGCCGGCACTGGATGCCATCCGGTCAAGATGATGCTCCAACCGCAAGACACCGTTCGCGGGTTCAAACCGCATTGTTTCGATAAGGTCAAAACCGCGATTTTCTATTTTTGCGAAACCCCCTTTGGCCAAACATTCGATCCATTCATCTGCTTCCGTGGAGTCCGCAACCACGCCAGATCCTAAGCCGAGCGACATGGATTGCGTCGTTTCACACACCGTAAATGTACGAATAGCAACGTTGAATGCCGCGTCGCCATTGTCATCTATCCGACCGATGGAGCCGCAATATATGCCGCGTGGCGCGGCCTCTACCTCTTCGACAACTTGCATGGCGCGAATTTTTGGAGCGCCAGTAATGGAGCCACAGGGAAACAACGCCTGTATAACATCAACGGCATCTGCCCCATCGGTAAGCAAGCCAGTGACCGTAGAAGTCATCTGGTGCACGGTGGGATAGCTTTCGATATGGAAAAGTTCCGGCACATTTACGCTGCCCGTAGCGCAGACGCGCGATAAATCATTTCGCAACAGATCTACGATCATTAAATTTTCGGCTCGTTGCTTCGGGTCCGTACGCAAATGCGCGGCAGCTTCCGCATCCGCCGCCGGGTCGGTTAGCCGCAGCGCCGTCCCCTTCATGGGCTTGGTCGTGATCCTTCGGTCTTTCAGCGCGAAAAACAGCTCTGGAGAGAAAGATAGATAATGTGTCTGCCCAGTCCAGATCACACCGCCATATCCAGCACGCGCACGCGCTCTCAGTGCTGCGTATAATACGAGCGGATCGCCGGCATAATCGGCGGTCAACGGGAATGTCAGATTGGCCTGATAGATGTCCCCGGCACGGATATATTCCTGCACTGTGGCAAAGGCCCGGCTATAGTCCGCGCGCGATATGCTCGGACGCAGCTCAGACAGCCAAACACCCGCAGGATCGGGCAACACTGACGCCACGGCACCTGCAGATATGATCTTGAAATCATTAAATAATCCAAACCACGCCAGCAATCCGGATGGCGTGGGCGTCAAGCCAGGCAAGAGATGCGCGCCTGCCTCATAGCTGAAAAATCCGGCCGCATGCAGCCCGTCTTGCCGCGCCTGTCGAAGCGAAACGAGGAGCGCGCTTAGCGCATCACCATCATAGGCGGTCAGGACCTCAACCGGATTTGTATAAAGCCGTGCAGGCGATGCGCCGTGCGTCCGCGCATCATCGAGCAGAACAAAAGGCCCCTCTGTAGGGATCATAGGGTGGTGACTGGAGCGGGTGAGGGGAATCGAACCCCCGTATTCAGCTTGGGAAGCTGCTGCTCTACCATTGAGCTACACCCGCGCAATATTGGCCAATTTATCCTGTCGGATAGGATTTTGCCAATGCCCAAAATCCTAGCCTTTCAAGCGTTCAGCATGCCAAGTAAGATGCTCGCCCATGAAGGTTGAGATGAAGAAATAGCTGTGGTCATATCCTGGCTGCATGCGGATGGTTGCTGGCTGACCAACCGCAGCGCACTGCTCAGTCAGCAAATGCGTCTTGAGCTGTGCCTCTAGGAAATTGTCGTCCCCCCCTTGGTCAACCAAAAGGTCAGGCAAGCGGGCCCCGTCAGCAATCAAAGCAACGCTGTCATATGCGCGCCACTGAGCCCGATCTTGCCCGATATAGCCGCCCAACGCCTTTTCACCCCAAGGGCAATTCAGCGGTGATGCAATCGGCGAAAACGCGGATGTCGAACGAAACCGCCCCGGGTTTCGCAAGCTGATGGTCAACGCGCCATGTCCCCCCATTGAATGCCCCATGATCGCTTGCCGTTGCATATCGGCAGGGAAATGGGCTGAAATGATAGCGGGAAGTTCATTTTCGATATAGTCGCGCATGCGGTAATGCTGGTCAAATGGCGCTTGTGTAGCATCCACGTAAAAGCCCGCGCCAAGACCAAAATCATAAGCGGCTTCCGCGTCGTCGGGAACACCCTCACCACGCGGGCTGGTGTCCGGGGCGATAAAGATCAAACCGAGTTCCGCACATGCACGGCGAAATTCGCCCTTTTCGGTCACATTGGCATGGGTGCATGTCAGACCCGACAGAAACCAGACGATGGGCAACACCGCACCCTTTTCATGTGGAGGTACGTAGACCGAAAAGGTCATGTCGGTGCCGGTGACGGCCGAAGCGTGGCGATACACGCCTTGAACGCCGCCAAATGCAAGGTTGGTGGACACAGTTTCTATGGTCATACTGACTCCAATATCGGGATAGATTTAATCAGGGGTGGATGACGCCAAAAGGTCAGCGCCCGAACCAGGTCATCGGGCGCCAGCCCAACGGTCGCATTGTTACGCAGCGGGTGGCAATTGATAAGCTCCGCATCGATCAAGCTTTCATCCAGCACGAACCGCACGGCGCCAGCGGTATCATTTATCGCGGCCAAAGCGGTAACCGACCCCGGCGTGATGCCCAGCAGCTGTTCCATATCCTCGGCTTTACCAAAACTAACACGGCCGCATCCTACCGCAGCCGGCAACGCCTTTAGATCAACGCGCGCATCGGCCGGAACGGTCACGAGATAATAGTCCCCGGCCTTGTCCTTCAGGAACAGGTTCTTGGTATGCGCCCCAGGAATGGCATCATTATGAGCCGCACTCTCGGCCACGGTAAACACGGCGGGATGTTCGTAGACTTTATAGGCGACGCCGAGCGCAGCAAAGTCATTATAAAGCTGCGCTTCGGCATCGGTCATGGCAAATGCCGTATCAGTCAGTGACGCGGTGCAAAGCGCACAGCTTGTTGCCATCAGGATCGCGCAAATAAGCGAGATACATTTTCATGCCGCCGCCTTCGCGAATGCCGGGCGCGTCTTCAATCGCCTCGCCGCCATTGTCGACACCAGCCTGATGCCATGCATTGGCTTGATCTGGCGTCATGGCAAAACCAATAGTGCAGCCATTACCATGTGTTGCGGTGTTGCCATCGATTGGCTTCGTTACGATGAACATTGAGCCATTGTGAATATATATCAAGCGACCCTTTGGATCTTGAATCGCGGGCTTCCCGCCCATGGCGGCAAAGGTCGCATCGTAGAAAATCTTTGAACGGGCAATATCATTGCTGCCGACCATCATGTGACTAAACATATTCGTTTCTCCCTTGAGTCAAATACCACAATTCCCAAGGGCTTTTCCATTAACCGCGCGGGTGCGCAAGTCTAGATTCCTGCGTACCATTCATAATCACCGACATCTTCCCAATATCCGCCTTTTCCGCCGTGAAATTTTGACAAATCATCGGTCGCCTCAATGCGCATGACATATTTGGCATGCTTATACCCCAACTGCCGTTCAACCCGCAGCCGGACGGGCGCGCCATGTTTTACCGGTAAGGTTTCCCCATTCATGCCCCATGCCAAGATAGTCTGCGGATGAAAGGCATCGATCAGATCAATCGATTCATAATAAGGCCGCGCACCGTAATTGTCCGCACAGTGAAAGACGATAAATTTGGCGCGCGGCGATAATTGCGCTTTCTGCAGCAAAAGGCGCAGCGGCGTGCCTTGCCATTGCCCAATCGCGCTCCACCCCTCCACACAATCATGCCGCGTTATTTGGGTGCGCGCGGGCATCGCCCTCAGTGCATCCAAGCCAATGTCGAGTGGATTGGCGACCATGCCGTCAATACGCAACCGCCAGTCTGCGAAATTGTTTTGAAGATGCGCCAAATAATCCGTCGACGTCCCCGTCAGAGACCCATTGGTTTTAAACACCGGCGAGATGTCCGACAGCGCAAATTCGGGTGCCAAGCTTGCACGGTCAGCTAAAGTACGATGCGTCGCCTGATTAAGCTTTTCCGCCACGCGCAGTGCGGACCGAAACGTTGCATTTTCATTCATCGCGTCACAACCGCCGAGAATCAGCGCGCCACTGCCCAAAGTCGCGCCGCGCAAAAGGTCACGACGTCGCAGCAATTTGCGATTTCCTGTCATGCCAGGTCCCCCGCTTTATCAGGTTTAGGCGTCGCCACATGCCGCCCTGCAATCATCGACCGGATGCCGTTAATCGGGCCAGAGAGCAGCACCATGATCAGGTGCACAACCACGAACAGCGCCATCAAGGCAGCGGCGATAAAATGTAATGACCGTGCCGATTGCCGCCCACCGAATACATCCAGCAACCACGGCCAAGCCGTATTCATCGCAGGAGACATGGTAATACCGGTCAGAATCAGCAGCGGCAGCAGTATGAATATCACGCCGATATAGCTGAACTTTTGCATTATATTATAATGACCTGCGCCATGATCATCGCCAAAACGAAGTCGCGCATGGTTTTTGATGTCTCTCCAAAGCGCACGCGGGTTCCATTCCGCACGCCGGACGTGCAAGTCCTTACGGATGTGGCCGTTCACGAGCGACATAAGCATGAAGGCCGTCAAGCCAAGTGCGAAAACCCAAGCAAAGGCAAAATGCCAGCGCCGCGCAGCACCAAGGTCATAACCGGTCGTTATCGTTGCCCAGCTGGGGAAGGCCATCCGGCGAACATTGTCATTGGCATCCAAAGACAGACCGAGCACGCCTGTCGTTTCAACGGAGGCGCTTCCGATTCTTACAAAGCCCGTAGTGCGCGTATCGTCAATTTGGAGCCATGCATAATCTTCGCGTGAACCAAAATCGCCCCAATAAAGGCGCGGATGGGCGTTGAAGATCATAAGGCCACTCATCAGCAATATCGTCGCGACGAACGCATTCGTCCAATGCCAGAGTCGCGTGGACAGAGCGTGTCGCTTGATCACTTCCTGTGTTATTTCAGGCGCTGCTTCCATAAACGACTCCTTGAAAGACGTAGATGCGGCCCTGCGCCTTTCAGCAACTGCGATCATGCCAGCATAGCTAACCAAATTAGCGACTGTATAACATGTAGTACAACACTATATTTATCAAACGCTTAATGCAGAAGTGCAAAGGCGCTCATGTAAAAGGCGTACTTGCCAAATACCTAAAACTTCTCGCCCGTGAGCCGCTGACACAGCATATCCAATTGGTCCAAGCTGCCATATTCGAACGTCACTTCGCCTGCGCCGGCCGCACCCTTTTGGGCTATCCGAACCTTCAATCCCAAAAGATCGCCGAGATGCGCCTCGACGGCGCGGATGTCGGCATTTTCCGGCACATTTGCCACAGCGGCTTTGCGATTTTTCGCTTTCGGTGCGCGCTCCTGCTGCACAAGTGCTTCAGTCGCCCGCACGGAAAGACCGTTTTTAATCACCAGCATCGCAAGCTGGACGGCATTGTCACTGCCCAGCAACGCGCGCGCATGCCCCATGCTAAGCTTTTCTTCGGTCACAAGGTCGCGAAGCGTCGGTGGCAAATCCAGCAATCGCATCATGTTTGCGACATGGCTGCGGGACTTGTGCACCAGATCAGCCAATTCAGCCGCGCTGTGCCCAAAAAGTTCAGTCAGCTTTTTATACGCCTCTGCCTCTTCGATCGGGTTCAGGTCCTGCCGCTGGATATTTTCAAGAAGCGCAATTTCGACCGTTTCTGTATCGTCAAAATTTCGAACGATTGCGGGCAAATCGTGCAACTGCGCGCGCTGGGCCGCGCGCCAACGGCGCTCACCCGCTACAATTTGATATCCACCCTGATAGGGCCGCACGACGATGGGCTGAATAATCCCGTGCCGCGCAATACTTGCGGCCAATTCATCCAGCTTCTCATCGGAAAAATGCCGCCGTGGCTGGCTGGGATTGGGACGAATGTCGATAACCGACAAAGTGGTCACGCCTTGGCTGCGCGCATCTCGATCAGCGGAGGCATTTGCCGAACTACTGTCTCCGCGCAGGGCTTCACCTAACAAGGCATCCAAGCCTCGGCCAAGGCCCATTTTCTTCTTCAAGGGCGACTTTTCAGACGGATTATCGTTGCTCACGCTGCTAACTCCCGGGCCGGCAGGCGGCCAATCAATTCTCGTGCAAGTTTCATATAGGCTTCGGATCCCGCGCAGCGATGGTCATAGACCAATGCAGGAAGCCCATGGCTGGGGGCTTCGGACAATCGCACATTGCGCGGAATCACCGTATCAAACACCAGATCGCCCAAGCAACTGCGCACATCATCAGCCACTTGTTCGGTCAACCGGTTGCGTTTGTCATACATGGTGAGCGCCACGCCCAAGATAGACAGCGCCGGATTAAATCGACCTTGGATACGCTCCACCGTCTGCAACAACTGACTCAACCCCTCAAGCGCGAAAAATTCGCATTGTAGCGGGACGAGAAGCGAGTCGACCGCAACCAGCGCATTGACTGTAATCAGTCCAAGCGACGGAGGGCAGTCGATGAGGCAAATGTCCCAATGCGCGTCTGATTTATCGAACGCCGCCTTCAGTCGTCCTGTGCGATCTTCATATTCGACAAGTTCGATTTCAGCACCGGACAAATCAACGGTTGCAGGCACCACATCAAGATTTGGGATCAGCGTGGGAATGGCGGCATCTTTCAAGGATGCATCGCCGAGCAACAAATCATAGCTGCTATGCACCCGCTGCGCCTGCTGAAGGCCAAGTCCGGTCGAAGCATTGCCCTGAGGATCGAGGTCGACCAATACACAGCGCCAGCCACTTGCAGCGAATGCGGTGGCAAGATTGATGGCAGTGGTTGTTTTTCCGACACCACCTTTCTGATTGGCTACCGCTATTCGGATCATTCCTCTTGCCCCTGTGTTTCAACGATGGCGCGCCTTTTGCGTTTTCCCGATAATGTACCCACAAGAATACCCGCCTCTTGATCTGTTACACTGTCCATGGTGCGGAAATTTCCGTCCCACGCCGCTTGCGCGTCTTCCCACTCCGCTTTTGCATTACGCCCCTTTGGCAATAGCCACAAAGTGTTATTTGTGGCGAAGCGCGCAGCAAGATCAAACAATTTCGGCAAAGGCGCAAAGGCGCGGGCGCTAATGACCGAAAAGGGCGCCGTTTCAAGGCGTTCTAATGTAACACCTGCAACCTCTACCCGATGCGTCAGGTCCAGCATTTCGACCGCTCTTTGCAGATAATCAATTCTGCGCGCGCGGGATTCCACTAAAGTCACATGATGCTTGGTCAGCAACGCAATGACCAATCCCGGAAAGCCAGCGCCAGATCCAAGATCAAGCCATTTACTCTGTGGGGCAGAAGTATCAGTAAACAACAGCAACTGTGCACTATCAACGATATGGCGCGACCATATATGGTCTAAGGTTGAGGCAGATATCAAATTCTGGCTTTCGGCCTCTCGCTTTAAAAACGCCACGAATGTGTCGAGGGCATCCAATGTTTCACGTGAAACATGCAGCTGGGTTTTCAACCAAGCAATGGCTTCGTTCTCAGTCATGCTGCTTGTGCCACGGCCACTTTGGCGCGCTTGGCGTGGACGAGAATGGCGGCCAGAGCGGCAGGCGTAATGCCCCTGATCCGCGATGCAGCAGCCAAATTTTCAGGCCGCGATGCCTCTAGTCGCTCAACCATTTCATGCGACAATCCAGATATCGCACTATAGTCGATCAACGCCGACAGTTGAATCTGCTCATTGGCCGCCATGTCACTTATCTCAGCCTCTTGCCGTGCCAAATAAGGGGCATATCGGCCGTCTTGTTCCAATTCCATGATCAAGTCCTGGGGCCAGACTGCGTCATCCAATTCCAAGAGTTGGGCAAGGGATACCTGCGGAAAACGCAGCCAATCGAACAAGGACATTTTGCCAGCGTCTTGCTTCACAGAAATGCCCTGTTTGATCAGGACATCGGCGCTCACCAATTTATGAAGCCTGTTTTGAAGCGCGCTCTGCTGTGCAAGTCGGTCTTGGAAATGGCGCGCGCGTTCATCACCTACCGCGCCCACCGATATGGCAAAAGGCGTGAGCCGTGACCCAGCATTGTCAGAACGCAGCCGCAGCCGATACTCCGCGCGGGCCGTGAGCATACGATAAGGCTCAGTCACGCCTTGCAGCGTCAGATCGTCGATCATCACGGCGATATAGCTATTGGTCCGGTCGATAGGCGGCATGGCCAGCCCCAAAATCTTCGACACCGCGCCCATCCCGGCTACCAAGCCTTGCGCGGCTGCCTCCTCATATCCTGTGGTGCCGTTAATCTGGCCTGCACAATACAGCCCCTCAAATCCGCGTACCGCAAGATTGGAATCCAAACAGCGCGGGTCAATATAGTCATATTCCACGGCATAGCCTGGCACGACAATTTCGCATTGCGCAAGGCCCGTCATGGAACGGACCATGGCCGCCTGAATATCCGTCGGCAGCGACGTTGAAATGCCATTGGGATAAATCAAATGGCTATCGAGGCCCTCTGGCTCCAAAAATACCTGATGTCCTTCGCGATCGCCGAACCGGAAAATCTTGTCTTCAATCGACGGACAATAACGCGGGCCCCTGCCCTCAATATCGCC
>CAIPUN010000199.1 GCA_903868245.1 uncultured Sphingomonadales bacterium
CTAACGCGCGAATCCTTCGGGTTCGGGCCAGCCCTTTGCGTATGTCGCCAGCACCTTGAATAACGCGCCCATGGATTCACGGGTAACAAGCCTATTACGCGCGTCGGAAATCTCCGTGGCCCGATGAGGATTTACCTGCGCTAATCTCATGGCGCGCTGATCAATACCCAATCCCGACAACCAAGCACCCTGATTGCATGGCCCCGCAACGTTGAGGCCTGATCGCTGTGCGCAGAGTGCAAGCGCAAGGAAATTGACATGCGCAGTCAAATCGCAATAGCCAGGATCCGAAAACGGGTCCGCATATGTGTGATTTTGAACCGCCTGCAGCGTGCTGCCCAGTGCTGGCTCAAGATAACCATAATCAATGGTCAACATAACCCCGCCTTGGCCGGACAGTCGCGTGGAAAGCATGTCCATCACCTCAGTGGCATCCGGGCACGTTTCGTAAATACTTCCGACCGACGCCATGCGAAATTGTTTAGGAACTAGGGCGTCCGTGGAACGCGGACCCGGCATTGCTGCAAACCGCGCGCTATGATCGGGGACGACCACTCTCTCGTGCCAGCCAGCGTTCGTGGCAATCATCTGCGCGATCGGCAACGCATCAAAAAATTCGTTAGCAACGATGAACAATGGCGCGTCGGTTGGCACCGTTTCCACATCATCATGGAACACCGCAGCGGGCACAGCGGCCAGCTGCTTTTCTCGCAAAACCCGGCTATTCTCGACAAAATGAACCTCTGGTTCAAATCCGAAACGCTTCATTGTGCGGAGCGCATCGGCAGCCAGCGTACCCCTGCCCGGCCCAAGTTCGACATAATAACATGGCGAAGGACGGCCGCGACGCAACCAAATATCGCTCAACCAAATCCCGACCATTTCGCCGAACATCTGGCTGATCTCTGGTGCCGTTATGAAGTCGCCATCGGCGCCCAAAGGATCAGCGCGGCTATAATATGCGGTGTTTGCAACCCGCATATATTCGGCAACGCTGATTGGGCCAGACGCTTCAATGCGGTTTGTGAGGCGTTGGCTTGTCGTCTGCGTGTCAGGCCGCACTGTTACGCTGCCTGCGAGCCCCTGCCGTAAATAGGAGGAGCAAGCCGATTAGGATCATCGGGGTGGTCAACCATTGCCCCATGCTCAGGCCGCTTGCTTCGACCAGCCACTGTAACTGCTGGTCCGGTTCCCGGAAGAATTCGATCGTAAAGCGCGAAAGACCATAGATCACAGCCGCCATGCCACACAGAAAGCCGGGTTTATAGCGTGCGTCGGTTTTCCAAAACAACGGCCACATGATCGCCGCCATCAATAGCCCTTCTAGCCCAGCTTCATACAGCTGGCTTGGGTGCCGCGGCAAATCACCTCCATTTGGAAACACGATAGCCCAAGGCACGTCCGTCACGCGGCCCCAAAGCTCGTCATTCACGAAATTTGCCAACCGGCCGAAGAAGAGGCCAAACGGGACGCAACATGCGAGATAATCACAAACGCGTAGGAACGAGATCTTATACTTACGCGCCAAAAGCCAGAGAGCAAAAATGATTCCAAGCGCGCCGCCA
>CAIPUN010000200.1 GCA_903868245.1 uncultured Sphingomonadales bacterium
GGGCAATGATGTCTCGTAATGTCCACCAGATACAAACACTGCAACGGTATCAGGGCGATCTGACCGAAAGCGTTGTTCTATAGTTAAATACGCCGGAAAACTGTTCGTTGGACGCCAGAGCAGCCCCGCCGACCATTCGCGTTCGTGCGGATCGTCATGGGCAACCGATGCCCGACCGATTAGGGCGAAAGCCGAGCCGTCGACATCTTTCGGAAACTCTAACATTGGAATCGTCATCAATAGCGCGCTTTGACCGCCGCCATATTGACCGCTGCCAAGCATCCCCTGCACGGCGTCGCCATGCCGCCAGAAGCTATACGCATATATCTTGATTAGGCGCACGGAGCCGCGCTTTTCTGGGGGTTCAACTAAGGAGAATGTGATATCATCCGATGATATAGGATTTGGAGCCTCATCATCGAGAACCCAATCGCCCGCATTGCTTTTTATTGCGTACATTTTGCGACTTGGATGAACTGCCACAGATTCAACGGACGTTGGAACCAATGCCGAAACGAGACCTTTGGTCCGATCGGCGGGGCTATGGGTTTTTGCTGTCGTATAAATGGGCGGTCGTCCCTGCCCAATATGGGTGATAGGTTGCGCCCTTACGTCAACCGGAACATTGTGATGAAGAGCGACTTGCCTATCCCCGTCGGCGATGCGGATAAATCCAATCCGCGCCGTGACCCAGGTCGCACATAATATAGCGACAAATCCGAAGGCCCGGCCACGCATCAGTCGCTATTTGCCAGCTTATCAGGCATGAAGTGATGTGCAGTCTTGTCCCATGTCAGCGGCGCGCCCAAACAATGCCTAAGATAATTGGTGCAGGCTCGGCGCATAGCCATGATGGCAATGATGTTGCTAAATATGCTGCGGGGGACAGACAGCAGGGCCTCTCTCGGGTCGTATAGGGCCGCCACGAACCCAGCACGCACACCAAGCCGCCAAACCAAAAATGCCGTATTCAACCAGAGCAATATGATCACCTCGGCACGCAGTTCTGGCGGCTGATATGTTCCTTGTGCTTGCGCAGCGGCCAAGATGGCGGTGAGTAGCAGGCAGATATAGGCAGCTATGACAACAATCGTCCCGAAAATCGATTTCCGGTCTTGGAGCAGCATCCATTTTTGCGCGAGATTGCCCTCCCAACCCAGCCTGTCCCAACCCGCCAGCGCAATACCTGTCAACCAACGGGTTTTCTGACGCACGGACGTCTGCAGTGTATCGGGGAAACAGGCTCTGGTGCCCACCAACCTGCCTTCATTGTCGAATATCCGGGCCATGATTGTGCGCCCGCCGGCCACGCCCATACGTATGCCGAGCTCATAATCTTCTGTCAGGCTGTTCGTATCAAATGGCTTGCCGCCGTTTAATTGTGCAAGTCGCCCCATGAGGTTGCGTTCAATGGCGCAGGCCACTCCGGCCAGCGGCAAGGGCGCACCTAACGCCCCTCGGACCACCATGTTTTTACTATGCGCCTCTGCAAATTCGTCGCAATAATGGCCGCTAATCCACCGGGAGTTGGCCGTGCGTACCGGGATCACCGGTAATTGCACAGCGCCCCGCATCGATACTAAACAGTCGAAAACGCGCAATTCGTCGGCGTGGACGGAGTCTTCTGCATCATGCAAAACTACGGCTTTTGCCGTATATCCTTCTGCGATTTCGTCTGCGAGCAGTGCGCGCCATAATCGGTTGAGACAGTCGGCTTTTGTAGTGGGGCCATCATGCTCGACTAAGACGAGGCGGATGTCGATATTGGTCTGGGCTGCTTTAGCAATCGCCGCCGCCGTGTGTGGATCATTTGGGTAGCAGCCTACAAAGATGCGATATCGGCCCGCGCACGCAGCCCATTGGCGCGTGCAATTTCGCAGCATATCGCCGATGATCTCTGCCTCCCCCCAAGCGGGAACAAAAACGGCAAGCCGTTTATGGTCATGTGGTTCGACGAGTTGGTCCACGACGCGTGGAAGGGCGTATCGGTATACGGTCAGCCGGTGATAGATATGGCGGACAATCCAGATGATATCGATGCACAGATCATCGATCGCGCTAATCAATATCCAGACGGCGCTGAACAGAAAGAGTTCACGCTGTATTGCTTCCAGA
>CAIPUN010000201.1 GCA_903868245.1 uncultured Sphingomonadales bacterium
TGAGGGTCCATGCAAGGTCTGGCTGTTTCAGCCTTTCCCCTGCACGATAGAGCGCGCCATCGGGCTTATAATAAGCCGCTTTGGCGGCCGCGCTAGTCGACAAGCGTTCTTTGCCCCAATCAAAAACAAAGGCTTCGTCTGGGGTTAGAATCACGCCGTCGCGGGCAAGCGCGATTGCGGGTGCAACAACCTGTGACCAACGCAGCTTGCCGAACTTTTTATGCGCCATATGGAGGCCCGCAACGGTTCCGGGAACCGATGGCGCGAGATAACCGCGGCTGGCGATTTGGGATTCCTGCCCTTGATTATCTACAAACATGGCGAGGGTCGCCGCCTTTGGTGCGACCGAGCGGAAATCGAGAAAAACTTGCTCTCCGCTCTTGGCATCATGCACCAGCATGAAGCCATCGCCACCGATGTTACCCGCCCGCGGGAGCGTAACCGCCAAGGCAAAGCCAATGGCGACAGCCGCGTCCACGGCATTGCCGCCGCGGCGCAATATATCTGCGCCCACTTCTGACGCCATTGCATTTTGCGACACCACCATGCCTTGTTCGCCAACAACGGGTGAATGGATGCTGGGATATTCGAGCAGTTGCTTTTTCTGGGCAATGACGGGGGATGCCGCAAATGCGACCATGGACAACAATAGGATGCCCGTACGTGACCATTTTCCGATAATCTTGACCATCAAACTTCTCCCATCAATCGTGCAGCCCGTTCGGCCGATCCCATCGCATATGTCCAACCTAACATGCCATGTCCTATGTTGATTGTAACCCTTGGCGCAACCTTCCTGATAATCGGAAGCGCGTTGGCCGTCATGGGGCGTATACCCGCCCAGCTTTGGTATGACCCTGCATAATCCGCAGCGTGCGGCAGAACGCCTGATGCGGTGGATACCAAACTCGCCAGTTGGCGTGGGTCAATCTTTGTGCTCCTGGCACCTAATTCTGCGATTCCTGCAACACGAATAGCGCCATTCAGGGGGCAGAAGACGGTTTTTCTGGAGATATCGGTAATGCTCATCTTTGGCGATGCTGGACCCGGAGCAGCGGTAAAGGAATAGCCCTTCATCGGCATCAGGGAGGAACCAAAGCCTTGTTTTTTCAGCAAAGTGGCCGCGTCCATTCCGGCGCAAATCACCAGATGATCGCATGCGATTGCTTCACCAGCCTTGGTCAAAACCACGGTCATGTCCTTGTCAGCTTTCCAACTTTGAACGTCCGTCGCCATGCGCACTTGCACACCATAAGCCGTGACCAATTGCGATAGCAGAGCATTACAGAATTTGTGCGGATCGCCCAGTTCCTCCTGCGGCGAATAAACAGCACCGACAAAACTGCCCGCGCGTTCTGCAAGAGCAGCTTCTTTGTTGACGGCTTCTTGCGGGGTCAAAATCTCCTGCGTGGCGCCATGGCTTTGTCGTACGGAGACCATCTCGCAGGCAGCTTTGAATGCCGCAGCATCGTCATAGACCAACATCTTGCCTGGAGATTGATGCCCGAATTCAATAGTATGATTTTCTAGCAGTGCACGCATTGCCAATTGCGATTCCAAACCCAATTGCAAACCCTCGAGACTGTTTTCAAGGTACCGTTGACGCGTGCAGTTGCGGATGAAACGCATGAGCCATGCAATCTGGCTTGGGTCCAAACTCGGCCTCAGGCGAAAGGCAGAATCGCGGCCCAAGACAAGCATAGGCAGTTGCTTAAGCAGACTGTTGCTCGCCAATGCGTCGGTGTAAATATAGCTGAGTTGCGCACCATTTGCGAAAGAAGCGCCGTTTCCTGCAATGTCGGCCCGATCGATGATGGTGACTTGAACACCGCGCCGTGCCAGAGAATATGCCGTGGCTACACCCACCACGCCTGCGCCTAAGACAATCGCGCGGCGGGGCAGCAAGTTTTCGTTGGAATTTTTGGCGCCAATCATCCGGTCTAGCTAAAGATGCGTTCGACAAGAGCAAGCTCCTATGTCGAACAAAAATACATCCCTACCATAACTTTGGGTTAAGTATTTAGGGCCGTCGCACAGGCGCACATATTATGGCATTAATGCCTTTTTTACCTCGGCAACAAATTGCAGTCCCAATCTCGACGGTGGTCTATCTTCGAGCCAAATTGCATGGACTCCGAACTGCATTTCAGGCGAAATTGAGAGTGCTTCCAGCCCGTCGCTCATCATGGATCGTGCCGTGAACTGATCAACAATCGCGATGCCCGACCCAAAACGCACCAACGCCGCGGCGATATAATATGTGCTTACCGAGATGATTTTGCGCACATCAATTTGCGCTTTATCCAAAGTGGCTTCCACCAAATCGCCAATCGGACCGCTGCCGTTGACGCTGATCATGTCGAGACCGCTCAATTCGCTGATTTTTAGGGTCGTTTTCCCGGATGGAAACTTCCCCGGTCGGCAAATGAGATACAGGCGCGCCGCCGAAAGCTTTTCAAGTCTCAGCCTGGGATGTTCTGGCGGATCATAGCCAATAGAAAGGTCACATTCGCGTTCATACAAAGCGCGGGATATATCGTTATGGTGTACGGTTTTGATATCGAAAGTGACGTTGGGATATTTCGTGCGGAATTCCGCTATGGCACGCGGTGCGACTTCAAGTCCCAGCGATGGCGCTACGCCGATCCGCAAATGGCCCGTGCCGGTATTGCGCAAATTGTTCGCGGTGACCTGCAGCGATGAGATGCGGCTGAAGACCTCATCCACCTCACGGAACAACGCGTGCGCCTCATCTGTCGGAACCAAGCGCCCGCGCACCAAATTGAAAAGGCTGATACCAAGTTGCGATTCGGTGTGCCGCAATACTTTGCTGACCGCTGGCTGCGACACATTCAACCCGCGCGCAGCCGCGCTGATTGAGCCGTTTGCATAAACGGCGTGAAAAACTTCGATTTGCCTCAGTCTCATTGGGGCAAGTTAGCGGCGCATTTGCTGCGCCGCTACATGCAAAACGGTATTTAGGTTAGACCGCTGTATCAAAACTCTTTCGACAGTTCGAAATAGACAAACCGGCCAACGGCATCGTGCATTGAACCAAGGAAACCATAGTTCGTCGATGCCAAAGGTGGCTGCTTATCAAACAAGTTACGCGCACCTACGCGGAACCGTGTACCCGAAAGTGCGCCCTGATCTTTACCCGCGCGATACTGCACATAGGTGTTTACCGTTGTGACGCTGGGCAACTTGAAAAACTGATTAGCTACCATATTCGTTCCGGTGTCGAAAACAGCGCCGACATAATTGACCAAGACGCCTGCACTCATGGGGCCCGATTTCCACGTCAGGTTTCCGCTCAGGCGCCACTCGGGGTTGCCGTTGACCTGTATCTGGCTTCCGGCTTGGGTGATCGTCACGCCTGTTCCCAATGTACCCGCTGCGTTTGCGGCGATCAGTTGTGCCTGCAATTCCGATGCGGACTGTTCATAGGTCAGCAGTTTCGACGCATTGAGGTCGATGTTGAAGCTGCCCAACAATGTGTTCCGTACGTCATAGCTGACGCCGAAATCTAGACCTTCCAATTTGCGCAGTCCAAGGTTGAAATAATCATCCTTCACATAATCGATGGTCCCGATAACTTGTGTACCCACTGGCGCCAGACGCACAACATTCGGGTTGCTGCGTCCGCCAAGCCGTTCGAGAAGATCGAACAAAATCTGGTTCTGCGCGCCTTGAAGGCCGATTACGCCTTTCGAACGCAGCGACCAATAATCCGCGGTGAACGTGAGGTTATTGAAAGGCTGTACAATGATACCCGCCGACAAGGTTTCCCCATTTTCAGGTGTCAGGTTCTGATTGCCTGAGCGTACTTCAAGGGTGCTAATACCGCTGCAGGTTGTTGCTGGGTTCAGGCGGCAAGCGGCAAAGTCGGTACGGGTATTTGCGACCTGTGTACCGGCGCTATAAAATTGCGCGAGATTTGGTGCCCGGAAATTCTGCGACCATGCCGAACGAAGTTTGATGCCGTCTATCATGGTCCATGCACCAGCAACCTTAGCCTTGAACACATTACCAAAGTCCGAATAATGCTCATCGCGTGCTGCAAATTGCAGATCAATCGATTGCACCAATGGGATTTCCATATCTTCGGAAATTACAGGGACGGCGAGTTCGGCATAAGCCGACACTACGGTACGACGCGCCTTTACATCGGGCGCCGGGCTGGCGCCCATGATGTCGGTGCCATAACGGATGCCGGTAACGCTGTCTGTGTAGGTTGTGGTGCCATCCAGACGATCATCTCGGTTATCCGAATAGGTTTCGCGTCGTGCTTCGACGCCACTGGCGAAACCGACGCCACCTGCGGGAAGGCTAAAGATGTCGCTATTGGAAATCCGGAAATCCAATGTGCCAAGCGACGTCGTGCTGATGCGGTGCACATCTACTAAGAAGGACTGAATGGTGGCCGCATTGTTAGGAGTGCTGTCGCCAATTGAATAAGCGGGCTGGCTACCACCGTTGAAGGGGTTGTAGGCATCAGGCGTTGACCGTGCGAGCGCGGCTTGGAACAGCGTGTTGCTGATGGCATTTTTTGTATGGTCGTCGGTGCGCGCCCATGAATAAGAGGCAGCCGAATCCCATTTGAAATTGCCCCATTCTCCGCGCACGCCAAGCAAACTACGGATGCTGTCATCGGTTACGACGAACGTACGTGGGCCGGTATCCACCGGACGATAGCTTGTGATGCGCAGCGCAAGTCCAGTCGTTGGTACGCCAACAAGTCCGGCTAAACGATTGGGGTTGGCAACGCCGTTGAATGTCGTTGGACCGAAGGGATTGTAATAATTGGTGGTAGGGATCGTAATCACCGCACTAGAAATCGGGGCGGATTGTTCACGCTGACCTTCTAGCTTGGCATTATAATAACCAAGTTCGCCAAACAGTTCGACCGATCCTACTTCCTGACGGAAGGTGCTGAAAAGATTGATACGGTCAAGACCGCCACGGATGGTGCGATCAGGGTTCTCATCATAGCGCAGAACGCGGCTTGTCGCGCCCGTAATACCACCGCTCTTCAGACAGAGATTGCCGCTGATTACGGTGCTTGAACAACCAGCCGCAGTGTTTGAAGTCGGTTCAATATGGAATGCGCCGGAAGTCGTCAATGTTGCCGTTCCCTGGCGAACAGTTGCAACCGGAACAGTCGTAAATGACCCCCAAGGCGATGACGTGGAACGGCTGTCGAAGTTGGTGTCAGCTTCCCAAGGTGTCCCGACCAGCTTTGGCATATGGTTTTCGCTTGCCGCAAATGGACGTTCGCTTGCGAATAAAGGCGTCCGCTTTGTGAAGCTGCCGAACAATGTGAAGCGCCCGCCGGTCTTGGTTTTGAAACCAGCCTTGATCGCGCCGGTTCTTTCACTCGTTCCGTCTGCAGAGCCGTAACGCATGTCAAAGCGCAATCCTTGGTATCTATCGTCAGTGACGACATTGACCACACCGGCCACGGCGTCCGCGCCATAAACGGCGGCTGCACCGTCACGCAAAACTTCAACCCGGCGCGTCGCGCCAACCGGCAGTGAGTTGGTGTTGGCTGTCTGTACGGGAACAAAATTTTCCGTCTGTGTACCCGGGGTCAAAATCATGCGACGGCCGTTTACCAAGACCAGAGTGTTGCCGGTGCCAACGCTGCGCAGGTTGATCGACGCGTTGTCGCCGCGCGCATCATTAAGGTTGCCGGTCGTCCGAGCCTCTTGGAATTGGACATCACCTGCCTGCGGGATGGAACGGAATAAATCGTCACCGGAAACGCTTCCCGTGGCGGAGATACGGTCTTCGTTAAGCACGGAGACCGGCAGGGTTTCAGCAATTTTTGAACCTTCGATGCGGCTACCTACAACGACGATCGCTTCTTTCGTTTCGGTTTCTGCTTCGGGCTGGCCGGGCTGAGCGGATGGGTTCGCGGATTGTGCGAACACTGGCGCGGAGACGAAAATGGAACAGCCGATCAACAAACCAGCGCGCATTGAATATTTGGACATTGTGAATTGCCTCCCTTGACCGCCCCTGTGCGGTATTTGCATTATCACCCGAATTGCACCAAACCCCAGCATTGACAAGCCATAGTCATTACAAATTTGTGACCAGTCCATTCCTAAAGGTTATGGATTAATCATAAGTTGTTTATGGGAAGATGTGCGCCGAACGGCATATGCTAATCCACTTTCCTTATCGTTGGAGCATGTAAAATGGCAAGCAAGCCACCCCTTTCACCCGTTCGTTTCGCCGGATCGACCGTCTATATTTCAGGCCAGTTACCGCGCGGGGGAGATGGCAAGATCATCACGGGCGATATGCGCGACCAAACGCGGCAAGCCCTTGCGAACCTTGAGGCCGTCCTGAAATCAGAAGGCTTGGAATTGGCCGATGTCGTGAAAGTGACCGCATGGATAACGGATGCCGATGCTATGGCCGAATTTAACTCAGTCTATCGCGAATATTTTGCAGAACCATATCCCACGCGTTCAACAATTGTTTCGGCGTTGGTTGTTCCAGACGCATTGGTGGAGGTTGAAGCCGTTGCCTATAGGGATGGCAAATAAAGCGCGGGATGGCGGTCAACAGACCGAAATTTAGCCCGCATCCTTTTGGGTCGCAAAAGCGGTTTTCAACGCAATTAATGCAGGGTCAGGATTCCCATTTCTGAGCGTGATGGCGCTGACGTTATAACGCGCGCCATCGCTTAGGGGCATCGGCATAACCGTCAGGTCGAGCGCACGTGCTTCCCTATTTGCGAAGGATGCGGGCAATAAGGTAATCATGTCGCTCTCCGCAACCAGAGCAAGACAGGATACGAGACTAAGAACGCGGTAATGCGGGAAGCCGGAACGACGATATTTTTCTTCTATGGCAGCCGGAATGGCCGAACGGTAGTTTCTATCATAGCCCGGTATGGCCCATTTATACTGAAGCATCTCATCCGTACCAAAGCCGCGTTGCAACACCGGATGGTCTTTGCGCATCACCGCAACATAGGCTTCGTCGATAATCTTATTGATATGAAAAAGCCGCTGTTCGGGAATGGCGCTCACGCTCGTAGAATGAAAAAGTAACATGTCCGCTTCGCGTTGGCGCAACCGGCTTGCGGCGATATCTAGAGGAAGGGTTTCGGCCGTCACGCGAATGTTGGGATGTGCCTTGTAAAAGGATGTGAGGGCTGGCGCTAAGGATGCTTCCATCACGGCGGGCCCTGCAATGAGCCGCAAATGTCGTGTGCCGGTTAAGACCTCATCGCCGATTTGATCCGCTAAAGCCAAAAGCTCCTCAGCCCTTTGCGCAAGGCGGTTGCCGGCATCGGTGGGGACGACACTGCGCGTGGTCCGGTTAAACAATTCTGTGCCCAGTTCTTGTTCGAGCAATTGTAACGATTTGGTGAGTGCCGAATGCGTCATGCCAAGCTCGTTGGCGGCGCGGCTGAAGCTTTTGTTGCGATACACGGCAACGAACCGGGATAGTCTATTTAAATTTATATTCATGTTCCAATAATTACATAATATGCATTTATTATTCAATTTTATAAATTTTTAGTCCGTTTATCCCCAGCATCAATCATGGGGGAGAAATTTGTGACCATAGGGCAATTCATCAACCAAAATTGGGTCGTCATAGCACTTGTTGCTTTTGCATTGGGCATCTTGCTCGAGCTAGGTGCCATTCGTTTTCTCAAGCGCAAGGGTGAGGTGCCGTTAAAGGACTCGCTGCTCTCGATTTTTCTGGGGCTGGCAAGTGATCCGGTAAATGCAATATTTGCCTTTATCACGACGGCCGCTTTGTTTGCGGCGGCCCCCTTTGCGATTGGCGAGATACCCATCACATGGGGGTCGTTCTTATTGTGCTTTGTTCTCGATGATCTGAGATTCTACGTGCACCACCGCATTTGCCACCGCGTCCGTTGGGGTTGGGCAATGCATGTCGTGCATCATTCTTCCACCAACTTTAATATGCCCATTGCGCTCCGCCAAAGTTGGATGAAGCATTTTACCGGCACGATGATGCTCAAAATTCCGCTGATTTTAATCGGCTTTGATCCGGTATTGGTTATTTTTTGTGGCGTCCTGAATGCCACCTACCAATTCTTCCTTCACACCGAGACGATTGATCGTTTGCCGCGGTGGTTTGAGTTTATCTTCAATACACCGAGCCATCACCGCGTGCATCATGGCCGCAATCCAGAATATCTGGATGCGAATTTTGCGGGCACGCTGATCATTTGGGATCGCATGTTCGGCACATTTGTGGCGGAGGACCGCGCCGTGCCCGTCGACTATGGCTTGGTCAAAAATCTGGAGACATTTAACCTATTCACCATCTTAACGCATGAATATGTTGGGATAGCGCAAGATGCGACGCAACGCGGACTGAGCGTGTGGCAGAGATTATGTTATATTTTTGCGCCGCCAGGCTGGAGCCATGATGGGTCGCGTTTAACATCGGCAGACATCAAACGTGAGGCCGGATTGCTGCCCCATGATAAAGCAACAGCGCCGCTGCCGAGAGTATGATGCCGACCCATTACGCGCTATCCGATGCAGCCATTGTACTCGTCACTATATTTGCAGGCCATGCACTTTGGCGAAACATTAAGGCTTTGCCGGCATTTGCCATGGCGTGTTTCGGGATAGCGGCCGGTATCGGCGTGGTGCGCTTTGGCGGTGGTTTGCAGGACGCACTGGCCGATTTGCATGCCGGTGCGTCCCAATTGCTTGGCCTTGCCGGAGCCTTGGCCGTGGTGTTGCATTATCTGTTCCCGCCAAAGGACCGATACGGGATAGGCATCATCGCGCTCATATTATCTGCCGCCACCGCCATATTCTTCTTCGCGCAACCCTTGCTTGGCCCCCTTTTCGTATTGGCCCTCGCGATTGCATGTGTTGTTTCGATCGTGCGATCTGGCCTATCGCAGCCTAAATGGCTTGTGCCCGTTGCCTGCGCCGTGATGCTTGCAAATACATTGTTCATCCGCCGTGCAGCGTGGATGGATGAGGCGGTATCTTGGCATGCCTATCACTTGATCATCGCACTCGCTCTCGCGGCGCTGGCAAAGGGTTTGATGTCTACAGAACGCGCGCGGCGGAACTGCGCAAGTTGATTGAAACCCAAAATGCCGGACTTCCCCAACCGCTGTGGCCCGGCTTGCTCGAAGGCGCGATCCGCATCGATGTGCCGCTCAATGCCGTATGGAAGAAGGATCAGGAATATGTCTATTGGGCCAACTGATCGCGCAGTGATGCGCGGGCGCGAATGAGGGGTTGGGCGGGCCGTCGATTCTTTACCTACCCCGCCGTCCTGAAAACACCGTCATCCCCGAAATAGGCGTTGATCCAACTTCCTCACCCCATAACTCGTCACCCTGAACTTGTTTCAGGGTCTTACTTTTTCAACGTCTCAGAATTAATATCCTGAAACAAGTTCAGGATGACGTGAGGGTGGGGAATTCCGGCAACAAACGCCTAATCCCCTTCACAAACCCGTTCAGCAAAAAAAAACCCGTCATCCCAGCGCAGGCTGGGATCCATTACGTCTAGAGGAATCCCGCAAGCCACGCTGGTTACCCCATGCAAGACATGATGGATCCCCGCCTGCGCTGGGATGACGACTAAATATCCGTTATCCTCAAAAATTGGCATTCATCGGAAATTCATTAACTTATTCTTATCGCTTAATTTTTGTCACAGTTGATCAGAATTTTCGGAGCATGTTACGCAGCAAGGCAAAAGCGGACGCGAAGCAGGGCTATTTCGGGGATGACACGCCTGTCACCATGATTGCCGTCGTTGGTAGCGCCAACAAGAGAGGGGGCAGATATGTCATTTAAAACGCCAGAACTTAGAGCCGCGCTGAAGGCTTTCGCTTTAGAGGCGCTTAAGTGCCGTAATCCTGACTTTGGAAATCTAAATTCAAACCGTTTGCGGCTTCACGGTGGTATGTTCTTTGAAATCACAGATGAGACGACAAAAGCTCAGCAGTCCTTTTCGAGAAAAGCGATGACGAAACTGGGCCCCGTTAAAAGTCACGCTAAGGTGATTGATAAAGCGCTTTGGGATATTGTGATATTGGTTGAAGATCCATCCCAACTCGACAAGTCTGAATTCTTAAATAGTGCATTAGCGAAAATTGAAGCCGAATCAAACTCAGTGTGTGAATTTTTCCGGCCGTGCCCCCTCGTTCATCTACCGACAAATACGGACCGAATTGAAATAGGTCGGGTCGCAATTGACCGAACGACTGCTCGCATTGATGAATTTCGTAAGATTAATGAGCAATTCAAGTTTGGCGTGGGCAACGCTTGGACACTTTCAATTGTGGTTTCGTCTGAAGAAGCCGGAATAGTTTCGCAATTACCGCCAACTATGTGGTCAATTAACTTAGCCGCAGCCGACCCAGTCCGAGAGGAAGAAGGTCTTTGGCTAACTGATGTTGCCTTGAGTTTACTCCGCATGGCAGTCAGTGCGGAACATCTTGGGTCCCTTGCGCCACGGCTCGGGAAAATTGAACCTCACCCATTCCATCCCCATGAAATACAAGACCATAGCTTTACTCTTAAGCAAGGGGGTGGAGCTACGCTTGGCGGACTGACTGCGGCGAATAATTATCATTTGGAAAATGAAGCTGCCCTGACTTTGAGTAATCCCGTCGTTAAAGACAAAATCGACAAAATTTTTGAAGCGAAGCCAAAATCAATTGCAGAAAGATTCTATAAAGGGTGCGGCTGGATGACGAGGGGGCGTCGAAGCAAGGATCGATCGGATAGATTGCTGTATTTCTTTACGGCTATAGAATCACTACTTTCGGCTTCAGGCAATCCATCGCCTATTGTTCAAACTATTGCACGTCATGCAGCGGTACTTTTGTCGGATGATAACACTGACAGACAGTCCATCGCCGCAGACATCATAAAACTTTACTGCGTCAGATCAGGGCTCGTCCACTTTGGAACCCGTGGCGCTTCTGACATCGACGCCAACTCTGTTCAAGAAATTGCCGAACTAATTTTTATGCGAATTTGGCGCGATTTTGATTTGTCGTTAGAGCATCAGGAATTTTCTAACCTTTTAAGTAAAGCAAGTTATGGAATTCCTCTAAAACCACGGTAACAGGCGCGTCATCGCCTAAATGATTATGCCGCATTAGTTGGAAACAATGGCGACGCCGAAAACCCCGCCAACAACCCCACCAACAGAGTCTCGACTTTGCCCCTACCCAACGGCTATGGCGTTGGCATGCGTAGGCACACCAAATCTGCAATTGTCCTGTTGTCCGGCGGTATTTCTACCAACCACCTGACGCGCGCGCAGCGTGGGGTTGCGGCGGATATGGAACCGATCGATGCCCCTTATTGAGGCCGCGGACTATATCATCGTCGGCGCAGGATCGGCGGGGTGCGTGCTGGCGGACCGGTTGAGCGCCGATGGTGCGCATCAGGTCGTATTGCTGGAATATGGCGGCAGTGACCGCTCGGTCTTCATTCAGATGCCCGCCGCGCTCGCCTACCCCATGAACACCAAAAGGTGGAATTGGGGTTATGAAAGCGAGCCGGAGCCGCATTTGAACAACCGACGTCTGAATTGCCCGCGCGGCAAAGGGTTGGGCGGATCATCATCGATTAACGGGCTTGTCTATGTGCGCGGCAACGCGCTCGATTTTGAACATTGGAAAGAAGAGGAAGGCGCAACCGGATGGGGCTATGCCGATGTATTGCCCTATTTCAAACGCGCCGAAGGTCGCGACGAAGGCGGTAACGAATATCGGGGCGGCGATGGCCCGCTGTCGACCAGCTATGGCCCGCTCGACAATCCGCTGCATCATGCATGGCTCGATGCGGCACAACAGGCCGGCTATAGCCTGACCGAGGATTATAACGGCTATGCCCAAGAAGGCTTTGGCCGGATGGACATGACCGTGCGGAACGGTACGCGCTGTTCGGCGGCTAAGGCCTATCTTTATGACGCCCGCAAACGGCCCAATCTTCACGTTATCGAACATGCGCTGGCGACACGCATCCTGTTCGAAGGCACGCGCGCTGTCGGCATGGAATATGAACAAGCGGGTAAAATGCATCAGCTGCGCGTCGCACGCGAAGTCATCCTTTCGGGCGGGCCGATCAATTCGGTCCAGCTGCTTAAGCTTTCCGGCATTGGTCCTGCCGAGGAATTGAAACAGCATGGGATAGAAGTGCGCGCAGACCGCCCCGGTGTTGGCGCAAATCTGCAGGATCATCTCGAATTCTATTTCCAGATGGCCTGCACCCAACCCATCACCCTTTACGGCAAGGCAAATCTTCTCGGCAAAGCGATGGTCGGTGCACAATGGCTATTGGGTCGGTCGGGATTAGGGGCGTCAAACCAATTTGAAAGCTGCGGCTTTATTCGCAGCCGTGCGGGTATCAAATACCCCGATATCCAATATCATTTCTTTCCGATGGCGATCAATTATGACGGATCTTCACTGGCAACGGAGCATGGCTTTCAAGCCCATGTCGGCCCCATGCGGTCAAAAAGCCGGGGCACTGTGACGCTGAAAAGCGCGGACCCGCACGACAAGCCCAAAATTGTGTTCAATTATATGAGCCATCCCGACGATTGGACAGACATGCGGGCCTGCGTGCGGCTGACGCGGGAGATTTTTCAACAGCCAGCCTTCGCCCCCTATCGCGGACGTGAAATTCAGCCCGGCGCAGACTGCGTCACCGATGATCAGATTGACGCCTTCATTGCCGAACATGTTGAAAGCGCGCTCCACCCCAGTTGCACATGCAAGATGGGTAGCCCGCGTGACCCGATGGCCGTTGTCGATCCCGAATTGCGTGTTATCGGTGTCCAAGGGCTACGCGTCGTGGATAGCGGCGTGATGCCGACCATCACAACCGGCAACCTGAATGCGCCGACGATCATGATCGGTGAAAAGGCGGCCGATCATATTTTGGGTAAGCCCATGCTCGCCCCATCGAATGCACCATTTTACGTCGCGCCAAATTGGAATGATGCCCAAAGATGATAGAAACGATATTTGAACCAGCCCGCAATATTGATGTGATCCGCCAAACCGACGTTCTCGTCGTTGGCTCCGGCCCCGGTGGTCTTGCGGCCGCTCTGGCATCGGCGCGGGCTGGCGTCGAGACAACGTTGCTGGAACGCTATGGATGCTTCGGCGGCAATATCACGCAAGTCGGGGTAGAGGGCTTCGCATGGTATCGGCACCCGGCGACGATCGACAGCGAAGGCATTGGCCGTGAATTTGAAGACCGCGCCAAAATGATGGGCGCGGCAATGCCCGAGCCGCAATCGATCAGCCATAGTTTGGATGCCGAAGCCTTCAAATTTGTCGCAGATACGCTTGTCGAGGAAGCAGGCGTTATCCCCATGCTGCACCGATTATGTGTGGCCCCCATCATGGATGGCAACACGATCCGCGGCGTGATTGTCGAGAGCAAGGCAGGCCGTGAAGCCATACTTGCTAAACGCGTGATTGACGCGACAGGGGACGCCGACATTGCCCACCGCGCCGGTGCGCCAACGCATATGCACCCCGTGGACGAAATGATGTCGGTCTCGGTCATGTTTTCCATGTGCGGCGTGAACAAGACACGGTTCATCGATGCGGTGAAGGCGGATCCGCAAACCTATGGCGACTGGGCCGTGGGCGGAGAGTGGGAAGTGATCACCAGCGGCAAAGAAGATGCGATGTTCTCGCCCTTTTTGCGTAAGCCCTTTCAAAAGGCGTTAGAAGCAGGCCTGATACCCGATAGCGTCAAAACCATGGCGGGTACTTGGGGCACAGTGTCTGACCAGGGGGATTTGACCTATCTCAACATGTGTCATTTATATCTGGATGGCACAGATCCCGATGCGCTGACACATGGAGAAATGGCAGGACGGAAGCAGGCGATGCACGCCATATCAGCGTTGCAGGCGTTCATGCCCGGATGCGAGGAGGCCAAGCTGCGCAACTTCGGCATGACTTTGGGCATTCGCGATACGCGCAAGATTGATGCGGTGTATAATATGACCGCCGACGATGTGATGGAGCAAGGCCGCTTTGACGATAGCGTCGGCATCTTTCCGGAATTTATCGACGGCTATGGCTATCTTATCTTGCCGACAACGGGGCGCTATTTTCATCTGCCTTACCGGTCGATGTTACCCAAAAATGTCCGGCATTTGATTACCGCAGGCCGCGTGATTGGCGGCGACAAAGTCAGCCATGCTGCTGTCCGCAACATGATGTGTTGCGCCGTTGCAGGGCAAGGTGCCGGGGTTGCTGCGGCATTGGCCGTCAAATCGGATAAGGATTTTAGTGAAGTTGACATCAGCGCCGTGCAGAAAGAATTGCTCCGACAAGGCGCGCGCATTTCGTAACTTTAGGGTCTGTTCGCGCAATTAGGAAACGAGATCAGCTTCCAATGCCGCTTGGAGGCGTTTGCGGAACAGCAGAATGATTATGCCGCCTGCCAGCCCGATGGCGGCATCCATTGCCCAAAAAACCGACGGGTGCATTTGGTCAAAATAGCTACCAATCCACCCCGCAAGCACATGTCCGATAAAGGGAGAAAGAAAGGCGACCCCCATCAAAATGGAGGCCATGCCCGCAGGGGCGGCCCTGCTCACGATAGCTAAGGTTGTTGGCCAATAATACATCCAGGCAAGCCCCATGATCAACCAACCAGCGATGGCCCATCCAGCGTCCACGCTGTCGGGCGCGCTTTGCCCCATATTGCCAAAAGCGAAAAGAAGCGCGCCAACAGCGATGATAGCGGATCCAATGCCCACCTTCGTGACGCTGCTGGGTTCGCTGCCACGCTTGGCCTGCCATGCCCAAAATATAACCAGCGCAGGGGCCGCCAATATAGCGCCGATGGAATCCATCGATGCAAACCAGCTTGATGGCACCTCGCCAAGCGAGGTCGCCAAGTTCACATATTGATCGACCCATAATATGCCGATGCTCCACACCATCGGATAAGCGATTTCAGCCGGTATCGTCAGTGCAATAACCAATAAGAGGACCCAAACCCGCTTGCGCTCGGCTTTGGTCATCGGTGCAGATTTTTCACGTTTGCGCGCTACCGGACGATCATCGGGCAAATGGCGCTGGCCTAAAGCATAGGCCAATAATGCAACCAGCATCAGTGCCGCAGCAACCGCGAACCCGGCATGCCAGCCATAAATCGCAGCAACTAGTCCGGTCACGATTGGCCCGCTCGCAGCGCCGATGCAAATCCCGGTTGAAAAAATAGTATAGCCGCGTGACCGCATGGACTCATCCGACCGAGGGTAAAGAGCACCGACCTGCGCAGAAATATTGCCCTTCAGAAACCCGGACCCAAGGATCAGCAGCAAGAGCGCGAACAGAAAGGTGGCATAAAAGGACATCGCCAGATGCCCCGCGCTCATTAAGAGAACACCAATCATCACGGTGCGCTTTGCCCCCAATATTCGGTCGGCAACCCAACCGCCGATGATAGGCGTGAAATAGACAAGGCCGGCATACCAACCATAAATGATTGCGGAAAAAGCAACGTCGCTCATTGGCCCGCGAAATTCGAACAGATTGCGTAAGGCGGCGAGCCCAATGACCTGTGCCGCATTGTCCGGCAGCAGCAGCTCTTTGACCATATAGAGCGTGAGCAACGCCGACATTCCGTAAAAGGAAAAGCGCTCCCACATCTCTGTAAAGGATAGATAATAGAGGCCTTTGGGGTGACCGGATGGTTGACCATTCGCGGTATGTTCGATCCTACCCACGCTTACTTCCTCCAACATTTTATGCGCCTCTACTCGCAGATTATCTATGCCTGTTTAGGAGAGCGTTGCAAAATGTTTTGACGACGACGAATGTTGATGCTGATGGGGGCACGCTCCTTGTTTCAAATTTGCGTAGGAATCGGCGTCGTGAAAATTCCAATGATCAGGCTTTTTTCTCCGTCATGGGCTTGGTTTTGCGGCACCCTTCTTCTGATCTTCATGCTGGGGGCGACAGATGCCTTTGCCCATGGTGTGGCAGAGGGTGACCAAGGCTATGTGCAGGAAGTAAGCGGGGTTCAATTCCTGCCGTTTATGTATCTTGGCGCGAAGCATATGGTGACGGGCTATGACCATTTGCTGTTTTTATGCGGCGTCATTTTCTTTCTCTACAAGCTCAAAGATATCGCACTGTATGTGACATTATTTGCAGTCGGCCACTCCGCTACCATGCTGTTCGGCGTGCTAGCCGGTGTAGGTGCCAACGCGTACATGATTGATGCGATCATTGGTTTATCCGTGGTATACAAAGCGCTTGATAATTTGGGTGCGTACCGGCGCTGGTTTGGTGTGCAACCTGATACAAGATTGGCCACTTTTGTGTTTGGCCTTTTTCATGGCTTTGGCCTTGCCACCAAGATTCAAGAATTCGAGATGTCTAAGGACGGATTGCTGCCCAACCTCATTGCGTTCAACATCGGGGTAGAGATCGGGCAATTGATTGCCCTGTCCGTTATCTTAATTGCCATGGGCTTTTGGCGAAGAACGCGCAGTTTTGCTGGTTATGCTTATGCTGCGAATGTTTTGCTGATGATGGCTGGTTTCATGCTCGTGGGCTATCAACTGACTGGCCTGGTTTTAGCTTAAGGATATTCTTATGTTCAATTCTCAAATGCCTGATATTTCAGAGCTACCTACATCGCGCCAACTTATAAGATCGACTATGTTCGCATTGGTGGGCGCAGGCGCGTTGCTTGTGACGGTTGTTCTCCCATCGGAATATGGCATTGATCCGACTGGCGCAGGACGCATTCTCGGCTTGACCGAGATGGGTGAAATCAAGATGCAACTTGCCGATGAAGCTGCGGCTGATCTGGCGTCGGAACCTCAGTTTGATGATATTCCATTGGCCGAAGCAGCATCAAATCCTGCTGTCGCGTTAGCTAACCGTTCGGACCGTAAGGAGATTACCCTCGAACCGGGGGAGGGCGCAGAGATTAAATTGCGCGCAGATAAAGATGTTAGCATCACATATAGCTGGAGCGTATCGGGTGGCGCCGTCAATTACGACACGCACGGCGATCCGCTCGTCAAGCGACGCGGATTCTATCATGGATATGGCAAGGGCAAAGGGTCAGTCGGTCAAAAAGGCAGTATTGTTACCGCTTTTGACGGCACGCATGGCTGGTTTTGGCGCAATCGGTCCGAACAGCGCGTGATCATTACTTTGCAAACAAGCGGGGCCTACGCAGATATTCGGCGCGTTGTTTAAAGCGCAATCGGCACATCGCTGCATTTAAA
>CAIPUN010000202.1 GCA_903868245.1 uncultured Sphingomonadales bacterium
CCGAAACCGTCTCTTTTGTCCCGGCCCTTGCCAGCACGCTTGCGATCAAAACCCATAACTTCTTGCTTGCCTTCTCATCGCCCTAAACCACTATGTTATGCAGTCGAGGGCGACTGTACTGCACGTCACAAGCGCAACCGTAGGTGATTACGCGACACTCTTCTATATCGTAATAAAATGTGGGGCGATAGCAAATATTGTTGGCGAGATTCGCTGTGCCGTACCTGTAGTTTCATTTGCCTTGAACGGCACTGTCAGGCAAGGGGCAATCATGAGCGTTTATTTGCATGAAGAAGACCTGCCCGCTGGCGTGCTGGCCGAGGGTCCTGTCGCCGTTGACACTGAAACCATGGGGTTGATTACCCCACGCGACCGGCTCTGCCTGTTACAGATTTCCGATGGCCGCGGGGACGAACATCTGATCCGCTTTAGCCGGGATAGCGATTATAAAGCGCCTAATTTGCGTGCCGTTCTTGCTGATCCTGCACGCCTCAAATTGTTTCATTATGCCCGATTCGATCTAGCCGCGATTTCGCATTATTTGAATGTCGTAGCGACGCCGTTGTTCTGTACGAAAATCGCCTCACGCCTGACCCGGACATATACGGATCGCCATGGTTTGAAAGAATTGGTTAAGGAAATACTGTCGACCGACATTTCCAAACAGCAGCAATCAAGTGATTGGGGTGGCCCCGTGCTCTCCGAAGCGCAAAAAGACTATGCCGCAAGCGATGTTCGCTATCTTCACCGCCTACATGCCGAATTTGTTATCCGCCTTGAACGCGAAGGCCGAACCGCCTTGGCGCAAGCATGTTTTGACTTTCTGCCGCACCGCGCGGACCTTGATCTTGCGGGCTGGCCAGAAATAGACATATTCGGGCACAGTTAAGGCTCGATCTGGTTAAGCATCGATCATGTCCGCACAAGCCGATCTTGAACGCACACAAAGGCAACGCTGGGCCATGCCTGGCGGGCGCCATGATCGCCTGATCCGCGCGCTGCGCGTTGTATTGCCCATCGTCATTGGCCTGTTGGTAGCGCTTCTGGCGTTCAGCCCCTTTACCGGCAAACAGGAATTAAGCTTTGTGCTGAACAAGGATGAAGTAGACCTCTCGCGCGAAAGGCTGCGCGTCGTCGAGGCATTGTACCGCGGCGATGATAGCAAAGGCCGCCCTTTTTCCTTGCGCGCAGGGAGCGCTGTACAAAAAACGTCTGCCGACCCTGTCTTGGACATGACATCATTATCGGGCCGGATAACGTTGAATGACGGACCAGCGTCCATCGTTGCGCAGCGCGGCGTTTATGACCTTAATAAAGAAACGATGCGCGTAAATGGCCCTTTGGCTCTTGAATCGGTTGGCTATGACATGGTTGCCAGCAATGTGGAGCTATCCTTGAAAGATCGTTCGATGCAAAGCTTTGGTCCTGTTAGCGGTCGGACGAAAGTTGGCACCTTCCACGCTGGGCGCCTGCGCGCTGACCTCGACACGCGCATTGTGCGACTGGATGGCGGCGTTCGTTTGCGTATCGATCAGAATGCGATTAAGTGAGCGCGCAATGACTATCCGTTCTCTCTACTTCGGCCTGTGCGCCGCGATTTCTGGCATAAGCATGCTGTCCACGGCTTCGACGGCGCAAAGCATTCGCAATCATGATAGCAACGCCCCTGTCGATTTTTCTGCTGCTTCTATGGAGTTACAAGACCGCGCAGACCGAGTGGTGCTATCTGGTGGTGTGACGGCGATGCAGGCAGGGCTTACGTTGAAGGCAAATCGCGTCACGGCAGCCTATTCCAGCAATAACGGCGTTGATGTGAACCGCCTAGATGCCACTGGCGGCGTTATGATCTCTAAGGATGACCTACGCGCTACCAGTAGCTCCGCCATTTATGATCTGGATTCCAGCTTGATCACGCTGATCGGTAATGTGAACCTTGTGCAAGGCAATAATCGCCTCACTGGTGTACGCTTGGTCATCGATCTGGACTCAGGACGCTCAAGCATCAATGGCGGCGGGGCGGCCAGTGCAACACATTCGGGTGGCCGCGTCACTGGCACCTTCAGCGTGCCGCAACGCAAAAAGTAGGTTTAGGCTAACGCTGAAAAAGCTGAAACTGTAAACAATCCAACGAAGCATGAATCATGCCAATTGCAAAATGCTTCGCTATTCAATAGATATCATATATAAATCAAAAGCATCATTGCGGGCGAAGATTGAAAATGGAAAGCATAATGGCAACCCCACCTGCTGCTGATGCAACTACCGATGCGGGTTTGCAATCGGGGCTAGGCGTTGTGTCCATCGCTAAAAGCTATGACAAGCGGGCCGTTTTGACCGATGTTTCGCTGTCCGTGGCAAAGGGTGAAGTGGTTGGTCTGCTTGGACCCAATGGCGCGGGTAAGACGACCTGTTTTTACTCGATCATGGGACTGGTTAAACCCGATAGCGGCCGCATTACGCTGGATGGCGCGGACATCACCACACTACCAATGTATCGCCGTGCCATTTTGGGGCTTGGCTATCTGCCGCAGGAAACGTCCATTTTTCGCGGGATGACCGTTGAACAGAATATCAGCGCGGTTCTCGAAATGTCGGAACCCGACGCAGAATCGCGCGGCGAGCGGTTGGAAAAACTGCTGGACGAATTTGGCCTGACCCGTTTGCGTAGCGCCCCTGCCATGGCCTTGTCCGGCGGTGAGCGGCGGCGGTGCGAGATCGCCCGCGCCCTGGCTGCGAACCCGTCGATCATGCTGCTCGACGAACCCTTTGCCGGCATTGACCCGATTTCGATCTCCGACATTCGCGATCTTGTGAAGGAACTCAAGACGCGCGGAATTGGTGTACTGATCACCGACCATAATGTTCGTGAAACATTGGATATCGTTGACCGTGCCTGCATCATTTACGGCGGACAGGTCCTGTTTGCTGGATCACCAGAGGCGTTGGTCGCCGATCCTAATGTCCGCCGCCTGTATTTAGGCGAAAGCTTTGCAATGTAATGTGGAGGAAATGACGGAAACCTAACGTCATGACATTAGCTCCGCGCCTCGACCTTCGCCAAAGCCAGTCGCTGGTCATGACGCCGCAGCTTCAACAAGCGATCAAGCTGCTCGCGCTTTCGTCGCTCGAAATAGAAGCCTTCATCGCCGAAGAGGTCGAACGCAACCCGGTGCTTGATGCGGATGGGAGCGATTCCATATCCGACATCCCGCTTGATGCGTTAACGAGCGCGGCGATTGCCGAGAGCAACGAACGCGGCAGTGACGAGATAATAGGCAATGACAGCCATACCGCTTCCGACGCGCTTGACGTCGATTTCAACGCAGAGACCTTCCACCATGATGCGCCATCCGACAGCGTGGGCGGCGCAGACGGAATGCTTGGCCTGTCAGGCAACGCCATGTCCAGCAGCGGCATTGACGGCGACGGCCCAGATTTCGATAGCTTTGCCGCGCGCGACATTGATTTGCGCGCGCATTTAATGGCGCAGGCGGGGGCAAGCCTTTCAGGTCGCCAGCTTTTTCTCGTTCAACAAATTATCGAACATATTGAGCCCACAGGTTATGTGGGTGAGGATTTACTGGCAATGGCGCAAAGGCTTGGCGTGCGCCCAGTCGAAGCAGAAGCAGCGTTGACCGAGCTTCAGCGCTTTGACCCCACGGGGGTTGGCGCACGCGATCTTGCCGAGTGCCTTGCGCTCCAGGCAAAGGAGGCGGACCGCTATGACCCATGCATGGCACGGCTAATCAACAATCTCGATTTGGTGGCCAAGGGTGCTTTTGACCAATTGAAGCGCATGTGCCGCGTCGATGACGAAGATTTGCACGATATGTTAATGGAGCTGCGCGGCTATGATCCAAAGCCGGGTTGCCGTTTCGAAAGCGACGACAGTATAGCGGTGACACCTGATATCTATGTGACACCCCGTGGCGATGGTTGGTCGATTGAACTGAACAGCGCCAACTTACCCCGCTTGCTGATCAACCGAACCTATGTGGCCGAGCTTGGTCAGGACAAAGCAACCAAAGCGTGGCTTAGCGATTGCATCGCGGATGCCAATTGGCTGATCAAGGCCATGGACCAACGGCAACGCACTATCGTCAAGGTCGCGACAGAAATCGTGAAGCAGCAAGAGGGGTTTTTCCGGCGCGGTGTTGCGCATTTGCGGCCCCTAACGCTGCGCCAGGTCGCTGATGCGATTGAGATGCATGAATCTACCGTCAGCCGAGTGACCAGTAACAAATATCTGCACTGCGGACGCGGGCTTTTTGATCTCAAATATTTCTTTTCGTCAGGTGTTCAGTCGGCTGATGGCGAAGGCGCATCTGCCGAAGCGGTCAAAAGCCATATCAAATCGCTGATTGAAGCCGAGGGCGATAAAATTCTGTCGGACGATACTCTGGTCGAACTGCTGACGGCAAAAGGGTTTGACATTGCCCGCCGGACAGTCGCCAAATATCGCGAAGCCATGGGTATTGGTTCGTCGGTGCAGCGTCGTCGGCAAAAGAAAATGGGCCGTTAATCAGCCCGCAGCAGTATCGCCGCTCTGCGCTGCGCGTTCCTTCATTATGTTTTCTGCAAGCACATGATCGCTGAGCTTGTCGACATCTATGGCAGCAACGGGGTCGGATAAAGAAACCAATTTTGCGTTTAGACCAAGCCGTTTCCCAGCCTTCGCCATCGCCTGATTCAAACCAATGGTGCGAGTAAGTGCACGCGCCGCCAAGCACACACCAAAATGCAGAAACAGCCGCCACGCCTTTTTGCGGTCCTGCTC